>DATGDE010000175.1:0-3448 GCA_035311125.1 Gemmatimonadales bacterium | reverse complement strand
TCGCCACCACGCCGACCCCGCCGACCATCAGGCCAATGGAAGACAGCACCAGCATCACGAGGAAGAACACGCCGGTCACCTGGTTCCACGATTCGAGCAGCTTGTCCTGCGTGACGATCGAGAACGTGTTCTCCTGCCCGGGCTTGAGGCCGCGCATCGCCCGCAACGTCGCCGTCACCTCGTCCATCGCCCGCTGCTGCGTCACGCCGGCCGCCGGCGCCACCGCAACGCGCATCCATCCCTTGAAGTACGGCACGTACTTGACGAACGCGCTGTGGGGGATGGCGGCGAACGGCGGCGCGGCGCCGCTGAACAGGCTGGGCGGCTGGCGGTATACGCCGATCACCGTGAACGGCGTGCCGGCGATCTTCACGACCTGGCCGATCGGATCGCGGCCGCGAAACAACTGCGACACGAGCTTCTCGTTGACGACGGCGACAGGCGCGCTGGCGATGTCTTCCATGCGGGTGAACGTGCGTCCCGGGAACACGTCACCGCCGTTGACCTCGAGCCACTGCCACGACAACCCGGCGATGAAGACGGACTCGAGCCGGCGGTCCTCGAACTCGACGGCGGTCTGGCTTTCCTCGCGGCTCGTCACGTAGCGCACGCTCGGCAGCGCGGCGAGACGGTTGACCTCCGCCGCGGTGATCGGCGGATTGCGGCGCCACGGCGCGTTCTCGCTGCCGTCGTCCACCACGACGCCGGCCTGGAAGAAGCGGAACACAAGGAAGGTCCGGGGCGCGATCTGCTCGAAGATGTCCGACACGCTCTTGTTGATGCCGCTGATCATCGCGGCGATCACCATCACGACCGTCACCCCGATGGCGACGCCCAGGATGGTCAGCGCCGCCCGGGCCTTGTTGGCGCGCAGGCTGTCGAGCGCGATGCCCACCCCTTCGAGCAGCGGCGTCACGTTTCCTGCCGCAGCGCCGTGATCGGATCGAGCCGCGCGGCGCGGCTCGCGGGGTAGACGCCCGCGAGGATTCCCACGCCCGCCCCGAGCACCACGCCGAGCACGATGGACCACGGCGCCACCGCCGTCGGCAGCGGCGTCAGCGCCGCCACCGCGCTCGCCAGGCCGAGACCCGTCCCCACCCCCAGCGCCGCGCCCAGCGTGGCGAGCGTGGCCGATTCCACCACGAACTGCCGCAGGATGTCGCGACGCCGCGCGCCCAGCGACTTCCGCAACCCGATCTCCCGGGTGCGCTCGGCCACCGCCATCAGCATGATGTTCATGATCACGATGCCACCCACCACGAGCGATATCGCCACGAGGCCGGGCAGCGCGAGGAACAGCACCCGGCTGATCTTGCCCCAGAAATCCAGCACCTCGTCCGCCGTCTCGAGCACGAAATCGTTTTCGGCGCGCGGGCGGAGGCGATGACGGCTGCGCATGACTTCCTCGGCCTGCACCATGGCCGCGCGCATCTCCTCCTGGGATCCCGCCTTGACCACGAGCGCGTCCACCACCCGCGGCGGGCTCACCCACCGCTTCAGGTCGGACGTCGCCGGCGCGACCGCGAACTTGTCGAGCGACATCCCGAACAGGTTGCCCTGCTTCTCGACCACGCCCACCACGCGGTAGGGAATGTCGAAGATCTTCACCTCACGGCCCAGCGGGTCCAGCCCTTCGAACAGTTTCTGGGCCAGCTCGGAGCCCAGCACCACGACGGGGGCGCCGACCGCCACCTCCTGCGGCGTAAACGGCCGGCCGCGCTCGATGGTGAACGACCGGATGGCGAAATACGGCGCGGTCGCCGCCGTGACCTGCACGCCCGCGACCTGTCTCCCTTCCGCCGACAGCGTCGCCCCGGTGCTGGACTCCCACGCCGTGGTCACCGGCACCCGCATCCCTGCGGCGACCGCCTCGGCGTCCTCATAGTAGATGCGCGGCCGGCGGCGCCAGGCGCGCCACGTCGAGTCGGTCACGTTGCCGATCTGCACGTCGGGAAACTGCCGCAGCCGGAACGTGTTCACGCCGAGGATCGTGCCGGCGAACTTGTCGGTCATGTAGCGGTTCATGCCCTGCACGACCGACACTACGGCGATCAGAAACATGACGCCGATGAAGACGCCGATGATGGAGAACGCGCTCTTCAGCTTCTGGGCGCGGAGCGTCTGGAAGGCGAGGCGGACGGCCTCGAAGAAGGGCATGGCTGGAACTTACACGGCGAGGGAGGGCGCAGCGACGTTCCGCCGCCCCGCCGTCACTCGTATCTCAGGGCTTCGACCGGATCCAGCCGCGACGCGCGGTTCGCGGGATAGAGCCCGAACACCACGCCGGTCAGCGCCGCGGCCACGAGCGCCGCAGCGATCGAGCCAAGCGGTACGTGGGCCGGGATCGGCGTGGCGACCGAGAGCACCAGCGCGACGAGCGCTCCGCCGATCATGCCGGTGATGCCGCCCACGAGGGTCAACGTCGCCGCTTCGACCAGGAACTGCCACAGGATGGCGCGGCGTGTGGCGCCGAGCGCCTTGCGCACGCCGATCTCGCGCGTGCGCTCGGTCACCGAGATCATCATGATGGCGACGACCCCGATCCCGCCCACCATGAGGCCGACGCCCGACAGCGCGAACATCACGATGCGCACGATCGCCGTGGTGCTGTTTACGCTCTCGAGGATCTTCTCCTGGCTCACGACGGCGAAATTGTTGTCCTGCCCCGGCCGCAGGCCGCGCCGCAGGCGCATCGCTTCGGTGACGTCTTCCATCGCCTGCGCCGTGGTCGCCGCATCGCTCGGACCCACGAGGATGTCCATCCACCCGCGCCAGTAGTCCACGTACTTCACCAGGGCGCCGTGCGGGATGACGACCTCCGGAGTCGGCTGGCCCCCGAACAGCTGCGGCGGTGGGTTGAACACGCCGATCACGGTGTAGGGCACGCCCTGGATCTTGATGCGACGACCGATCGGGTCCACCTGATCGAACAGCAGCTCGGCCATCTTCTGGTTGACGACGACGACCGTGCTCGCCGCTTCGTCCTCCACCTCGGTGAAGGAGCGACCCGGCGAGACATCCCCGCCCGCGACGTTGGGCCAGGCGGCGCTGCGCCCATGGATCTGGACGTTCTTCTGGGACTTCGCCCCGAAGACCACCTCGCCCTGTCCCCCCTCGTCGAGGGCGGTCCAGGCCACCGAGGGCAGGGTGGCGATCGCGCGGGCGTCCTCGATCGAAATGGGCGGGTTGCGCCGCCACGGGCTCATCTCGTCCGAGCCGTCGGAGATGTTCACGCCGCCCTGGAAGAACCGGCCCACCCAGAAGGTCTTGGGTCCGGACTGCTCCAGCATGTCCGAGATGCCCTTGTTGAACCCCGAGATCACGGCGCCGATGACCATCACCACCATCACCCCGATGGCGACGCCCAGGATGGTGAGCGCGGCGCGCACCTTGTGGGCGCGCAGCGAGGTGAGTGCGATGCCGGCACCTTCGAGCAGGGGGGTCATGC
>DATGDE010000174.1:0-7560 GCA_035311125.1 Gemmatimonadales bacterium | reverse complement strand
GCCCGCTGGCGCTCGACGTGCTCCGCGACGACTCGGTGCTGCACGTGACGGTCACTCCGGAACTGCACCGGGATTCCGTGGGACTGGGACCGCGCCCCGCGGTATACGGACAGATCGGCGTGTCGCAGAATCCCCCCGTCGAGGACCGGCGCATCGGGTTCGGCAGGGCGCTGCGTGAGGGCGGGAGCTACACCTGGGACGGTATCGTCGCCATCCTCAATGGGCTGAAGCAACTGGTGCTCGGGAAGGTATCCCTGCGACAGTCCCTCGCCGGCCCGATCGAGATCGCGTCGGTCTCCGGTCAGGTGGCGCGGCTCGGCCTCGACTGGTTCCTGGACATGATGGGGTTCTTCTCCCTCAACCTGGCGGTGTTGAACCTGCTGCCGATACCCGTTCTGGATGGAGGGCAGCTGATGTTTCTGCTGGCCGAGGGGGTCCGCCGCCGGCCCCTCTCGCTCGAGCTGCGGCTGCGCCTCACCCAGGTCGGCTTCGTGTTCCTGCTGGGACTGATGAGCCTGGCGATCATCAATGGCGTCTTCAAGTTCTTCGGACATTAAGCCGCTGCTCGAAGGCTACGTCGGCGGACGGATCCCTGCCGACCGTCTCGTGCCGGCCGTCGCGGCGCAGTATTACGGCCCGGGCGCTCGAGCGAGGCGGGAAGGACTGCGGCCGCTGATGGACGTCATCGAACGGGCGGCACCGGGCATCGTGCAGCTGGCACGCGTCGACGGCGGGCCAGGCTTCGACATCCGGCTGGCCGAACGTCCATTTCCCGCGGAATACGAGCCGGACCTGCGCCGCGCGGCCCAGTCGGTGCTCGAGGGGGGCGCGGCATTGGCGGGCGAACCGGGTGCGGCCGCCGCGTCGGGGCCCGGGTTCTGGTCGCGGCTGTTGGGCCGCGTGCGACGGCTGTTCAGCGCATCAGCCTGATCAGGAAGACGATCGCCGCGATCAGCGCCGCGCCCACGATGATGAAGGTGATCATCTGTCCCCGTCGTGCGGGGTCGCCGCGCTGGTCGCGCACCGCCTGATACTCGGTGCTGGTGAGCGGAGCGGTGCCCAAGTCGAAGGTCGCTCGGGCTCCTTCGCGCACGTCGCTGAGATCGGCCTCGAGCTCGGCGGCGTTCTGATAGCGGTCGTCGGGGTGCTTGGCGAGACACTTCACCACCACCCGCTCGAACCGTTTGGAGATCTCCGGTCGCTTGCGCCGCAGGCCGGGTGGTGGATCCTCCACGTGCATGCGCGCCAGCTCGAACCAGTCGCTCGCGTTGAACGGCACCTCTCCCGTGGCGGCGCGGTACAGGGTGACTCCCAGCGAGTAGATGTCCGCCCGGTGGTCGACGGGACGCCCCTGCGCCTGCTCCGGCGACAGGTACTGGGGAGTCCCGATGGTCATGTTGTGGCCGGTCGAGGAATTGTATCCCGAGATGGCGCGCGCGATGCCGAAGTCGCTGAGGACCGCGGTCCCATCCTCGCGCAGCAGCACGTTGTCGGGCTTGATGTCGCGGTGGATGATGCCCTGGGCATGCGCGTATCCGAGCGCGCGGGTGACGTCGCGCGCGATGGGCAGGATGGCGGCTTCCGGCAACGGGCCGTCGCGTGCGAGCCGAGCGGCCAGCGAATCGGGGCAGTAGTCCATCACGAAGTAGACGTTGCGGCCTTCCTTCCCCACCGCGCGGATCGGGATGATGTTCGGGTGCTGGAGCTTGGCGGCCGTCTGGCTCTCGTTGCGGAAGCGGGCCTCGAATTGGGGATCGCCGGCGTACCGCGGCTTCAGGACCTTGAGGGCGACGGGCGTACCGTCGGGGCCGCGTCCGAGAAACACCCAGGCGAAGCCGCCCTGGCCGAGCAGCTGCTCCAGGTGATAGGGGCCGAGCGACTTGCCGAGCAGGTCGGGGATCGGGGCGGGAGCGGAGGACGTCACGCGCGGTGGCCTTTACAAGCGTGCATGTGCGGTCTAACTTAGTGTGCTCACAACGATTAGGGAATGTCGACGCATGGACGAGAAGACGACGCCGGTCACGAAGCACGGGCTGCACGACCGGGATACGGGATCGACCCGCGTACAGGTCGCGTTGCTCACCGAGCGGATCAACCACCTCACGGATCACTTCCGGGCTCACGCCAAGGACTACCACGGGCAGCGCGGCTTGCTCAAGCTGGTTTCGAAGCGCCGGCGCCTGCTGGAATACCTGAAGCGGACCGATCTCGCGAAGTACCGTCAGCTCATCGACGAGCTGGGTCTCCGCCACTAAGGGTCACGGCGTCGCGTTGGGCGCCCCGGAAGAGCACCGGGGCGCTCGGCGCATTATATCGGGTGCTCTAGACAGGTGTGCACGTGAAGCACGTCGAACGTGAATTTGCCGGCCGCGCGCTGCGGCTCGAGTCGGGCCGTCTGGCCAAGCAGGCGGCGGGATCGTGTCTGGTACAGTACGGCGAGACGGTCGTCCTCGCCGCCGTGACCGTATCGGACAACGTCTCGCCCCTCCCGTTCTTTCCCCTCACCGTGGAATACCGCGAAAAGAGCTATGCCGCTGGGAAGATCCCGGGCGGCTTTCTCAAGCGCGAGGGGCGGCCGTCCGATGAGGAGATTCTCTCGGCCCGGGTCTGCGACCGGTCGATCCGTCCGCTCTTCCCCGAGGGGTTCAAGAACGAAGTCCAGATCTTCATTTACGTCCTGTCGGCCGATCAGGAGAACGATGCCGACGTGCTCGGCGTGACGGCGGCCTCGGCGGCCCTGGCCATGTCGAAGGTGCCGTGGAACGGACCGATCGCGGCCGTGCGCGTGGGGCGGGTCGAGGGGGCGTGGATCCTCAACCCCACCTTCCAGCAGCTCGACGAGTCCTCCGACATCGACATGATCGTCACCGGCTCGCGCGAGTCCATCGTGATGGTGGAGGGCGGTGCGCTGGAGCTGACCGAAGCGGACATCGTGAAGGCCCTGGAAGTGGCCCACAAGGGAATCCGCGAGCTGCTGGACGCCGAGGAGGAGCTGATCGCCGAGAAGCGCCAGCCGAAGATGGAGTGGACCAAGGTCGAGCCGCCGGCGGACCTGGTGACGCGGGTGAAGGCGCTGGCCGAGCCGCGGGTCGCCGAGGCGCTCAACCTGCCGGAGAAGTCGGAGCGGGCTCAGGCCCTGTCGGCCCTCAAGATGACCGTGCAGGAGCAGCTCAGCGCCGAATTCCCCGACAACCTGAAGGATGTCGCCACCGTGCTCGAGGACATCGAGTACCACACGATGCGCGAGCAGGTGCTGACGCGGGGCGAGCGGGTGGACGGCCGTGATCTCGATACCGTCCGGCCGATCACGTGCGAAGTCGGCGTCCTGCCGCGCACCCATGGATCGGCGCTCTTCACCCGGGGGCAGACCCAGGCCCTGGTCTCGGCGACGCTCGGCACGACGCGCGACGAGCAGCGGATCGATTCGATCGACGTGGCCCAGGAGACGACCAAGTCGTTCATGCTGCACTACAATTTCCCACCGTTTTCGACCGGCGAAGTGAAGATGATCCGCGGGACGTCGCGTCGCGAGGTGGGACACGGGGCGCTCGCGGAGCGGGCGATCCAGGCGATCCTGCCGCCGTACGAGAGCTTCCCCTACACGATCCGCATCGTCTCCGACATTCTCGAGTCGAACGGATCGTCGTCGATGGCGACGGTGTGCGGCGGTTCGCTCGCGCTGTACGACGCGGGCGTACCGGTGAAATCCGCCTGTGCCGGCGTGGCCATGGGCCTCATCAAGGAAGGGAAGCGCGTGGCCGTGCTCACGGATATCCTGGGCACCGAAGACGCGCTGGGCGACATGGACTTCAAGGTGGCGGGGACGCGGGAAGGCGTCACCTCGATCCAGATGGACATCAAGGTCGAAGGCCTCGATTTCCACATCATCGGCGAGGCGCTGGAGAAGGCGAAGCGGGCCCGGCTGCACATCCTCGACATCATGGAGCGCGTCATCCCGCAGCCGCGTGCCGAGTTGTCCAAGTACGCGCCGCGCATCATCACGATCCAGATCCCGCCGGACAAGATCGGCGACCTGATCGGCCCGAAGGGGAAGACGATCCGGGCCATCCAGGAGCAGACGGGCGCCGAAATCAACGTCGACGACTCGGGGATGGTGACCATCTCCTCGGTGGGCGAGGGCGGCGAGCGCGCGCGCGACATTATCGCCGGGATGATCCAGACGCCGGAAGTCGGCAAGATCTACGAAGGGTTCGTGAAGAGCACCACCGCGTTCGGCGCGTTCGTGGAGATCCTGCCGGGGGTGGAAGGCCTGCTCCACATCTCCGAGCTGCAGCATGGCCGGACCGAGCGGACCGAGGACGTCGTGAAGAAGGGCGACAAGGTCCGCGTGAAGCTGCTCGAGGTGGATGACCGCGGCCGGATGCGTCTGTCGCGCAAGGCGCTGATGGAGAAGCCGGAGCCGGCGCGGTCCCACTGATGGAGACGGTCCGGCTCGACCGCGACGTCTTCCAGACCATCGCCCCGAACGGGGTCCGGATCCTGTCCGAGCGCGTGGACAGCGTCCGTTCGGTGGCCGCCGGCGTCTGGGTGCGATCGGCGTCGGTGCACGAAGCGCGCGACGAAATGGGCGTGAGCCACCTGCTCGAGCACATGGTGTTCAAGGGCACGGCGCGCCGCACGGCTCACGAAATCGCGCTCGAGCTGGAGGTGCGGGGCGGCTCGCTCGACGCCTATACCTCGCGCGACACGACCGCCTATCAGGCGCGCGTCCTCGATGCCGACCTCCCCCGCGCGCTGGACGTGCTCACCGACCTGGTGCGCCGCCCGACGCTGCGGCAGGAGGACCTCGACCTCGAGCGCAACGTGATCCTCGAGGAGATCAACACCGTCCAGGATACGCCGGACGACCTGGTCTTCGACCTGACCGCGGAGGCGCTGTGGCCCGCGCACCCGTACGGCTATTCGATTCTCGGGACGCGCGAGACGGTCGGGAGCCTCTCGGCCGAGCACCTGCGGCGCCGGCACGCGCAGGCCTACTTCCCCGGTAATTGCGTCATCGCGGCCGCCGGCAACGTCACGCATGAAGCGCTGGTGGATCTGGTGGCCGCCCAGGGCTGGCTGGACGCACCCGACGGCAACGGCGCCGCGCACGCTGCACCGCGCGGGAAGGCCGCAGTGCATGGGCAGGAGTCGCGCCACGCCAAGGACACCGCCCAGACGCACATCGTGCTCGCCACCGACACGGTCCGATTCGCCGACCCGCGCAAGTTCGCGCTCCTGGCGCTGTCCAACGTCTTCGGCGGCGGCATGTCGAGCCGGCTGTTTCAGCGCATTCGGGAGGAGCTCGGGCTGGCCTACGCCATCTACTCTTACTCCCACTTCTACGGGCAGGTGGGCGTGCTCGGTACCTACGTCGGCACGCAGCCGCGGACGGCGGATCAGGCGCTGGAGGCGATTCGCGGGGAATACGCGAAGCTCGCCCGCGAAGGGCTGACGCCCGAGGCGCTCGACCAGGCCAAGCGCCAGACGCAGGGGCAGCTGACGCTCATGCTGGAGAGCCCTACGGCACGGATGTATCGTTTGGCCAGCTTCGCCGTGCACGGCGAGCCGTATCGGAGTCTCGACGCCACACTGGCCGAGATCGCCGCGCTGACGCCCGACAAGGCGGCCGAGGTCGCCGCGGAGTTCTTCGCTCCCGAGCGTCAGACGCTCGTCTGGCTCGGACCCAACTGACGCTCCACCGATCCGGGGTCGAACGATGATTGTCGGAGTTCCGAAGGAGATCAAGACGGCGGAGAACCGCGTGGCACTCGTGCCCGCGGGTGCCGAGGCGCTGGTGGGCGACGGGCATACGGTGCTGGTCGAACAGGGCGCCGGGTTGGGCTCCGGTTTCGCCGACGACGCGTATCGCGCGGTGGGTGCCACCATCGCGGGCTCGGTGGACGAGGTATGGGCGAAGGCCGAGATGATTCTCAAGGTGAAAGAGCCGATCGAGCCGGAGTGGAAGCGCATCCGCAACGGTCAGGTGCTCTTCACGTACTTCCATTTTGCGGCTTCGGAGCCGCTCACCAAGGCGATGCTCGCCTCGGGGTGCGTGGCGATCGCGTACGAGACCGTGCAGCTGCCCACCGGGGAGCTCCCGCTGCTCACGCCGATGAGCGAGGTGGCCGGGCGCATGGCGGTGCAGGAGGGCGCGAAATACCTGGAAAAGGTGTTCGGAGGCAGTGGCATCCTGTTGGGTGGTGTGCCGGGTGTGCTCCCGGCCGAGGTGGTCGTGATCGGCGGGGGTGTGGTCGGGACCAACGCGGCCAAGATGGCCGCCGGCCTCGGCGCCCATGTCACCCTGCTCGACATTTCGCTCGACCGGCTGCGCTACCTCTCCGACGTGCTGGCGCCGAATGTGGACCTGCTGTATTCGAACCGGCACAATATCCTGGAACAGCTCCGCAAAGCCGATCTCGTGATCGGGGCGGTGTTGCTGCCCGGCGCAAAGGCCCCGAACCTCGTGAAGCGGGCGGACCTCAAAGTGATGAAGCCGGGCTCGGTGATCGTGGATGTCGCGGTCGATCAGGGTGGCTGCATCGAAACGACCAAGGCGACGACGCACGAGCAGCCGACCTACGTGGTGGACGGCATCATCCACTACGCGGTGGCCAACATGCCGGGGGGCGTACCGCGGACCTCGACCCTCGCCCTCACCAACGCCACCTTCCCCTACGCCAAGCGCCTCGCCAGGCGGGGGTGGCAGCAGGCCTGCCGGGACGACCACTCATTGTTTCTCGGACTCAACGTGATCGGCGGCAAGGTTGTCTATCCCGGCGTGGCCGAAGCGTTCGGCTTGCCGGTAGCGGATCCCCAGACGCTCGTGTGACGGACCGCTCTCCCGTGGTGCAGGTGCTGCAGCTCCCGCACCACGACGGCCTCCAGCTGCCGGCCCGCGCGACGGCCGGTGCGGCCGGGTACGACGTGGCGAGCGCCGAGCCGGAGTTCACGATCCAGCCGATGGAGCGACGCCTGGTGCGGACCGGGCTCGCGCTGGCCATCCCCGCGGGCTTCGAGGCGCAGGTGCGCCCCCGCTCGGGATTGGCGCTGAAATACGGACTCACCCTGCCCAACACGCCGGCCACCATCGACTCGGATTATCGCGGCGAGCTGCTCGTGGCGATGATCAACCTGGGGACCGAACCGGTGACGGTCGGTCGCGGCACCCGGATCGCCCAGCTGGTGTTCCAGCGGGTCGAGGACGTGCGGCTGATGGCGGTGGACGTCTTGCCGCCGAGCGAGCGCGGCGGTGGAGGGTTCGGGAGCACGGGCGCATGATCCGGCCTCCGGTGCTGTGCTACCACCGCATCGGGGGGCTGCACGAGCTGGGGATCACCAGGGTCAGCCGCACGGTGTTCGCGCGGCACATGACCGCGCTGGCCAAGGCGGGCTGGCGCACCGTCACGCTGGAGCAGTTCATCCAGTCCGACTCGCCCTATCTCTTCCCCGTGGCGCGTCTCTCTGCGACCGGGCGCAACTTTCTGCTGACCTTCGACGACGGCTACGCGAGTCTGGCCGAGCACGCCTACCCGGTTCTGGCCGACGTCGGTTTCACGG
>DATGDE010000173.1:0-7911 GCA_035311125.1 Gemmatimonadales bacterium | reverse complement strand
GCCGCCCGTGCCGCAGAGACCGGGGAAAGGCGGCTGCTCCACCTGACCTCCGATCCGGGAAAAGCTGCGGAGGATGCGCAGGTTGCGATCGAGCAGATCGGTGCCGCCGTAGGCCACGCCGCGCTCCGCGTCGAACAGCCGGTTGAAGCACACCAGCGAATCGGCGCCGGCCGCCGCCAGCATCATCTCGTGCTGGAAGTCCTCCTCGAACCGGGCGTTCATCAGCTTCAGCGACACCAGCGTCTCGACGGGCGAGCAGCGACGGATGAGCTCCGGTGTCTCCCGCAGCCACCGCAGGATCTGCGCCTGATCCTCGGCGAGCGCGTCACCCGCGAGGGTCGGCGAGAAATCCTTCTCCAGGAGAAGCGGCGGCTCGCCCCAGGCAGTGGCGAGCCCGGCCGTGGTGAAACGGTACTCCGATTCGGCGAAGGGAACGCCGAGCCGCGGCAGGTGATACTTCACCGAAGGAAGGACGAGCAGCGCGCCGTCCCGGGTGAGATCGCGTCCGGCGCGCACCAGCGCCAGATAGTCCTCGAACGATCGGTCCCAGCCGCGGCCCTTCCAGGTGACGGTCCAGCCGCGATCGGCGCCACCCACGACCCGGCGCTCGACCCTCATTTTGGTCTCGTGTATGGCCCAGGCCGCCATCGACTGGACGCCGGCCGCGTCCTGGGCAATCAGCGTCTTGAGCACGACGAACGCCACACCGGCCTCGGCGTCTTCTTCGAGCTGCTTCTCGTTGAGCGACAGCTGACCCGATCCTTTCCCGATCGGATGGGGGAGCGTCCGGCCCAGGTAGCGGGCGGTGAGGTCGATCTTGTAGGCCTCCCGCACGTAGGCGGGGAAGTCCCGCGGCAGGCCATCGCGGAAGCGCTCGAAGTCAGCGGCCAGCAGCGCGCGCTTCATGCACGGCTCGGATCACGGCGGCGCGCTCCCCGGGCAGCTCGGCCGGCGCCCATGGGTCGTCGCATGCGTCCGGAGAAATGACGCCGTCGGCGGCCGCGGCCCAGAGCATGCGCCGCACGTAGCCTTCCATCGGCGGTAGGAAGGTGGCTTGCGCGAACCGGTCGAGGAGGCCGAGCAGGCGATTGAATTCCGCGGCATCGCCGGAGGCGTGCGCCCGCAACAAGCCGCACTGCAGATCGGTCAGCGCCGCTCCCATGCCCACCAGCGCGGCGGTCGCCCCCATCAGGATCGAATAGCCGAGAAACCGGTCCTCGCCCGTGACGAGCAGTTTGCCGGGAACGCCGCGCAGCAGCGCCGCGACGCGCTGGAACGTCATGACGGAATCCAGGGTCGCCACCTTGACGCCGACGACCCCTGGGAGCGCCAGAATCGCGCCGAGCGTCGCGTCGTCGTAGGCGACGCCGCCCGCCGCCTCGTACAGATAGAAGGCGATGACGGGCAACTCCGCGCTCAACGCAGCGTGCCAGCCGACCGGATCGTCCGCGCTGGGAAACGCGAGCAGCGCGTCGGCGCCGCCGGCCCGGGCCTCGCGCGCCATCTCGAGCGTCGTCGCGCCCGCCACGATCACGCGATCGGGTAGCGCCGCGCGCCACACGTCGAGCACGGCGCGCCGCTGGGCCGCCGTGAGATGCGGGCCGCGCCCTGTGTGCGCCCACACGGCCACGCCGGCGACGCCCTGCCCCGCCATCCACCGGGCATAGGCCTGTTGTGCGACGGCGGCGATGGTGGCGCCGGTAAACGGAACCGGAACGGCGGGGATGAGACCGCCTTCGAGTCGCGCGACGAGCGACACCGGCTCAACCCGCCGCGATGGCGCGCGCGTTGTCGGACTCGATCAGCGCGCGGTGCTGTGCCGACAGGTCGAGCAGATCGAGCTTGGCCACGGCATTCTCCGGCAGGCGCAGCGGCTGCCCCGTGCCGAACACGAACCGCTCCACGCCGATGGTCGACAGGACGGTCGCCAGGTGCTCCTCGGGTGGGCCCCACAGCCAGCTGATGTCCCACCAGATGCGCTGCGCCTCCCCGGGTGTCGAGCCGAAATGCACTTCTTCGACAGTGCTGCGATCGGCGTGTGTGACGACGAGCCGCAAGTCCTGGTCGCTGCGAATCAGGGCACGCACCGCGGCCGCCGGCAGCTCTGCGGCGACATCGTTCGGATGGCGCTGCCGTGCGTCCTCCAGCCGCACCGCCATGAGGAGCGGCAGCCCCGCCGCCGCGCACGCCGCCGCCAGCACGCGCACCTCGGACCCGGACGGGTGCAGGCCGAGGTAGAGTGGATCGCACCGGATCGCGGCCGCACCCTGCCCCACCGCCTGGTTGAGGACGTCCTGCCAGTGCGCCAGACCCGGATGCACGGCCGGCACGGGGCGCAGGCGCGGGTAGCTCCGGCACGTCTGGTACAGCCACGGATTCCCTTCGGTGGGGTCGCGCCAGAACAGCCCGGGAAGATGGGTGACCCACGCGGTGTCGATCTGCACGCGGTCCATCGCGGCGACGAGCGCGTCGGGGGAAGTCCCCGGAAGGCGGCTCCACGGGTAGGCGCCGAGGAAGGCGTTGACGTCGATCCGCATCAATCGCTCGGGAAGCTGCCGGGAGGGAAGATGCGGGCCGCGTTCTTCCACCGGATGAGCTCGAGGTCGGCCGGAGGCAGCAGTCGCTGGAGGTAGCGGAGCTTGCCCCATCCGGTATCCATCGTCATGTCGGTGCCCCACAGGAGTCGCGCGGCGCCCACCGCGGCGAGGCAGGCCTCCAGCATGCCGCCGTCCACCCCGCTCCCGGAGAGATCGAGATAGACGTTGCGGTGCGGACGCACCGCGGGCAGGGTGTGGTGCCAGTCACCGCCGCCGGCGACGTGGGCCAGGATGAACGTGACGTCCTGGTGCCGCGCGGCGAGCTGGCACAGCTCGGCGCCATCCGTGGCCTCCTGCCCGGGCCAATCGCGCCGACGGCCCTGCCAGATATGGTGGAGGATCGGCAGTCGCAGCTCGGCGGCGAGGCCGCAGACGGGGTCGAGCAAAGAATCGTTGGCCCGGCGGCTGGCCGCGAGCTTGATCCCCACCATCCCGGCCGACTGGCAGCGGGCGATCTCGGCGAGGGCGTGCGCGGTGTAGTTCGGATTGACGCACGCGTAACAGCGCACGCGCGCGGCATGCTCGCGCTGCAGCGCCAGCGAGAAGTCGTTGCCGTATGCCGCGTCAGCCGGGGAGGGAAAGTAGGTGGGCGAGCCGCGGCCGAAGGTACCGAGCGTGGACGTCACGTGCACCGTGATGCCGATGCGCTCACCCGCCCGCAGCCGGCTGGCGTTGTACTCGCGCCAATCCGCGCGGAGGCTCCGCTCGGGGAAGAAGTGGGCGTGGACGTCGATCAGCATGCAGGAATCTGAGCCGGGCGTCACGCCGACGCTATGCCGACTTCAGGACGTCCTCCAGGACCCCGAGGGCGAAGGCGACGTCCGCCGCGCCGTGCGCCAGCGACACGAAGTTGTAGGCGGTCCGCTTGAACAGGAGTCCGCGTCTGGCACACCCCGCCGCCACCGCCCGGGAGACATCCTCGTTCAGGTAGTGGAAGAAGCACATCTCGGCCACCCCACCCACGCCGGTCAGGACGTGCCGGTGCTGATGCTGCAGGCGATGCAGCCCGTGCAGCAGCTCGGTGCCGACGCGATGCAGATGCGCGCACACCTGCTCGCGTTCGAACACCTCCAGAGTCGCCAGCGCGGCGGCGAGCGCCACCGATTCGGTGGCGAGCGTCGAGGAAATCCAGGTGCGGTTCGTCCCCGCCATCAGGTCGGCACGGCCCCCCACCGCCGCCAGGGGGAAGCCGTTGGCGCAGGCCTTCCCGATCACCATCAGATCCGGCACGATGCCGTAACGTTCGGCGGCCCCTCCCAGCGCGAGCCGGAACGCGGTTTTGATCTCGTCGAACACGAGCACCGCGCCCGCGTCCGCGGTCTCGGCGCGCAGGACGTCGAGCCACTCGCGGCTCGGCTCCGACACAACGACCGGCTCCACTACCACCGCGGCGAGCCGATCGCTCCGATAGCGGATCATCTCGCGCGCCCGTTCGGGATCGTTGAACGGCAACTCCGCGAACACGGCGCGCGTCCCCTGCGGCACGCCCTCGGCGCGCCCCTGGCACCAGTCGAGCCAGCCGTGATAGCCGCACCCCAGGACCTCCTCGCGACCGGTGACGACCCGGGCAATCCGCACCGCCGCCGCCACGGCTTCCGCACCGGTCTTGAGAAACCGGATACGCTCCATCCACGGCATGCGCTGCGCCAGGGCTTCGGCCAGCATTTCCTCCTGGACCGGCGGCAGCGGCCCGACTACGCCGGCAGCGATTGCGTCGGTCGCCGCGCGATTGACATCCGGATGCCCGTAGCCCAGCGCCACGGCCCCGAGGCCCATCACGAAGTCCAGGTACTCCCGCCCCTCGGCGTCCCACACGCGGGCGCCCGCCGCGCGCGCCAGGCGCGCGGGTAGACCGGGGTCGTCGCCGGTGCCGAACAGCGCCTCGGGACGCTTACTGCCGGTCGACGTGAATCCCGGAACGCGCCAGTCGCTCACGATACTTCACCACCTCGATGGCCATCGCGCGCAGCAGCTTCGCCTCGCGCTGGTCGAGCGGGACGCGGTGCACGATCTCGCGCACCGTCCGCATGATGTGTTCACGATCGCGGATCTTGAAGAAGTCGATGGCCGCGAGGGCCCGCTCCGTATCCTCGAACAGGCGCTCGATCTCCTCCACGGTCGCCGCCTCCGCCGGACGGCGCGGCCGCTTGAACGGCCGGTCCTCCTCGCCTCGCGCGAGCGCCAGCTCGTACAGCATCACGACGACGGCATGCCCCAGATTCAGCGACGCATAGTCGGGCGACGTGGGGATGGTCACGATGCGGTGACAGCGATCGAGCGCCTCGTTCGACAATCCCTTGTCTTCCCGGCCGAACAGCAGCGCGACCGGCCCCCCCTCGGCGCGGGCGGCAGCCAGGATCTCCGCTGCGGCGCCGCGCGGCCGCTGCACGTTGCGCTTCGCCGAGCGGCCGCGGGCCGTGAAGCCGACGACGTGCACGCAGTCGGCCAGGGCCGCCGCGAGATCGTCGAATCGGGCGATACGCGACACGACGTCGTGCGACTGATGCGCGATCCCCTCGATGCGATGCGCGTCGTACTCGCGTGGGGCGACGAGGCGCAGGTCGCGCAGTCCGAAGTTCTTCATCGCGCGCACCACGTGGGCGATGTTGATGAGGTCCTGGGGCTGGTGGAGGACGACGAGCACGCTCATCCGTTCATCCCACCAGCTCCAGTACCCCAAACCGCTCCCGGTCCTGACGGTCCCCCCGCAGCCAGACCCACCCGTTGCCGCCGCTCCACACCAGCTGTCCGGCGCGCCGCACCCGATCCGCCACCTGCTCGTTCACGATCAGGTCGAACCCGACACGGCCGCCGACGTGAGCCAGGAGTCCGTCGGGCCATTCGATGCCGAGGGTGATCACGTATCCAGTGTCCGTGCGACGCCAGGCCCCCCGCACGGTGGCGGGATCGCCCGACGCATCCGACACCGCGCGCACCCGAAGGCCGGCGCCGCGCTCGTCCGGCACGACCAGGTAGCCGACCACCGGCGACTCCGCTCCGGCATCCGAGAGGTACACCTGGATGCCATCGGAGTGGATGTCGTCCGGCTCGTTGTCGAGCAGGAGGGGCGGTGCATCGGCGGGACGGATCACGAGCTCCGGCTTGGTCACCTCCACCGCCAGATAGAGGGCGGACTCGTCCCACCCGGCCCAGCACAGGGCGCTGAATTCCTCGCGCCCCTGGTAGGACTCCTCGGAACGGCGGTATTGGTCCTCCAGCTCGAGCCGCAGCGGCTCCGCTGTGTCGAAACCTTCCGCGGAGCCGTCGAGCGGCGGCGGCTGATCGGTGCGCAGCGCCGCTCCCGTCGGGCGGACCGGCGGCTCGAGATCGAGCAGGATTTCCGGGAGCACCGGCGGCTTGACCGTAGCGCCCAGCACGACGCGACCCGCCGGTCCCTCGATCACCCACTCCTTGCCGCCGGAACGGTGGTGATCCGTGCCCGCGGCCGTCTCGATCTCGACCAGGTCGCCGCGCACCCGCACCGCCCGCACGACGCTCGCCCGGGCGCCGAACTCGAGGACCGTGACGAGGCGCGCATTGCGCGCGCGCACGCGCTGCACGTAGAACGTCTGGCGCCCTTCTCCCGGGCGGCCCGGCCCCTCGGCACGCAGGAGGTCGCCGGGAGATGCGAAATACGCGATCAGCGACCGGCCTGCGGCTGCGCGCTCCACCGACCGCAACCCCTCCTCCACAGGCACGAACCGCTCGACGCCTGTGACGAACCCGCCGTCCGAGAGCGTGTCCTCTTTCCAGTTGCCGCCGGTGGGCTCTCCCCTCCCCTGGAAATGCCACGGGACCTCGAGCACCCGCTCGTCGCTGCCGGTCAGATCCACCACGTCGAGCAGATAGCCCGCTCCCACGACGACCGACCGCGTCACCGGACCGAAGCGGCCCCGGGCCCAGCCCCAACCCTCCCGCTCGTCGAAGCCTTCCACACGAGCGTCGCCCGACGGTTGGGAGACGCCGTCCAGCCGCGGGGCATTGTGCGCCAGCGTGGAGCGGTACCAGAACAGGTCGCGCGTCACGTAGGAGCCAGTGCCGACATCGGGAAGCCAGAGGATCCCATCCGCATGCACGGTGAGGTTGAGCCGGTCGGGGTGACCGTGGCCGCCACCCGACGCACCGCACTCGACGCTCACGTACCTGCCGCCAGTGCGCAGCACGGCGAGGCCCTGACCCTCCAGGAACACGCTGGGCGGCGACCACGGCTGGGCCGATGCCGGCAGCTCCGGCGCCATGTCGAGCAGGGCCCACCAGGACAACCGACTTCGAGAGCACGGAGCAGGGAGCAGGTCCAATGGCGCATCATGGAGGTACGACTCAAACAACTCGGGTCGCACTGGAGCGCTCCCATAGAGCGCGTGCAGCCATTGGGCGAGTCCTTCCCCGAACTCGACTGCCCCCTCCTCCTTGCTCTGCAATCGTCCCAGGCCGGCCTCCCATAGCTCGAGATACATCGGTTGCCCGAGGGAGATGCCGAAGCGCGCGTCCTTGCGCGCCGGGAAGGTAAAGTCGGGCAGCGCGGTGAGCGCCGGCGCCCGCAGCGCTCGCGCGAGGGCCCGGGCGAGCTCGGGCTCGCTCCAGAAGTCCACGCCGGCCAGGCCCGCCCAGCCCACGCCCGCGAGCATGCCCCGCAACGCGAACAGGTGGTAGTTCTCGCCCTCGTACCACATTCCGTCGTCGCGGTAGCCGCGCAGGTGTGCGATGAGGCCGGTTTGTCCCTGCACGGCGCGCTGCGCCAGGTCCTCGTCCTCGAACCACACGGCGATCGCGCACAGGGCGGCGTCGTTCCACGTCTGCCGGTTGGAGAACCCCTCGTCGAAGTCGCCGATCAGGTTGGCGGCCTCCTCGGCCACTTCGTGTACCGCACGCTCCGTCGCCTCGTCGAGTCGCCCCGTTTCCCGCAATAGCATCGCGGCCGAGAGGTAGTTCAGGATCCAGATCGACTCGAGATAGGTGGAGAAGAACAGGCGGGACGGCCCCAGCACGTTGTCCCGATTCGGGTAGCGGAAGTACCGCTCCCCGTAGGCGCCCAGCAGATTCGCGGCGCGCCGGGCCGCAGCATCCGGCTGATGGTCCGTGAGCGCCGCCAGCGCGGCCAACTCGACGGCGCGCTCGGCGAGCCAGAGGTGCTGGTACCTGGCCCAGGCGCGATGATGTCGCAGCCCGGACTGCGTGCGGCCGCAGCGGGGACAGGCGTGCTCGTCGGGATTCCAGGGGTCGAAGCGCAGCACGGCGCCATCGGTGGGGCAACGGCCGCCATCGACGGACAACAACGCCTTCGCCTCCGGCACGGGCGGCATCCGCTCGAGCA
>DATGDE010000172.1:0-6140 GCA_035311125.1 Gemmatimonadales bacterium | reverse complement strand
TGGTGGCTCGACGGCACCCATTACCGGCGGACGGCGGCCGCGTGGCGCGAGAACCTGGAGGCGCGGCGTGACGAGGTGATGCGCGTGCTGCGGGGACACTACGGTGCCGAAGCGAGCATCTGGTTCCACCGCTGGCGGCTTTTCTTCCTCGCCTGCGAAGAGCTGTTCGGCTACAAAGGCGGCCGCGAGTGGGGCGTGGGGCACTACCGCCTCAGGCGGGCCGCCGCACCGGCACTGGTGCCGTCATGATATACCGCCTGCATCGCCGGCAGGTGGTGGGCGGCGACCTGGCGGACGTCTTCGGCTTCTTCAGGTCGCCGCTCAACCTGGAGGCCATGACACCGCCGTGGCTCGGCTTCCGCGTGCTCCACGCGTCGGACCGCGAGGTGCGTGAAGGCACGCGCATTGCGTACCGCCTGCGACTGCACGAACTCCCGTTCCGGTGGGAATCACGGATCGCCGAGTACAGCGAGAACGCGATGTTCGCGGACGAGCAGCTCGTCGGTCCCTACCGGCACTGGTACCACCGGCACCTGTTCACTCCGGTGCCCGGCGGCGTGGCGATCGAGGACGTGGTGGAGTACCGGATGCCGTTCGGCCCGCTGGGGCGCTTCGCGCACGCGGCCTTCGTGTGCCGCCAGCTGGGGCGGATCTTCGACTATCGCGCGCGCGTGATCGGCGCGCGGTTCCCGTTTCTTCAAGCGGCCCGCGAGGGCCAGAAGGTGCTATCGTGACGACGCTCGATTTCCTGAGGATGTACGCGGTCGGCGTGGTGACGTGCTTCGCCGTCGATCTCGTGTGGCTCGGCGTGGTGGCGAAGGGCTTCTACCAGCGGCAGATGGGCCACCTCATGCGGCCCGATGTCCAGTGGCTGCCGGCGGTGGCGTTCTATCTCATCTATGTCGCCGCGCTCGTGGTCTTCGTGGCCGGGCCGGCGGTCGAGCGCCAGTCGGTGGGGCGCGCGATCGGATACGGTGCGTTCTTCGGACTCGCGGCGTACGCTGCGTTCGACCTCACGGGGCTGGCGCTGCTCAAGGAGTTCCCCGTGGCGGTCGCGCTGACGGACCTGGCGTGGGGCGCGTTCCTGTCGGCGACGGTGAGCGCGGTGGTCGTGCTGAGCGCGAGGGCCTGGGCATGACCTTCCGCTCCAGTGCCGCGCTGATCGTGGCCGTCCTGGTCCCGCTCGCTGTCGGGATGCTGGGGTCGTTCTCCACCATGGACTCGGTGCGCACATGGTATCCCACGCTGGTGCGGCCGTCCTTCGCGCCGCCCGCCTGGGTGTTCGGCCCGGTCTGGACCACGCTCTACGTGATGATGGGCGTGGCGAGCTGGCTCGTGTGGTGCCAGGGGTTTGCAAGGCCCGAGGTGCGAAGCGCGCTGGTGTTGTACGGCGTGCAACTGGTTTTCAATCTCGTGTGGTCGTGGCTGTTCTTCGGGCTCCAGCGGCCGTTCGTCGCGCTGCTCGAGATCGTTGTGCTGCTCGTGTTGATCGGGGTAACCACGATCCGGTTCGCAGCGGTGTCCCGCGGGGCCGCGCTGTTACTGCTGCCCTATCTCGCCTGGGTCGCATTCGCGACCGTTTTGAACGGGGGGTTCTGGTGGCTCAATCGGCAGGGGGTTTGAGCAGATTGCTCGTTCAACGGCAGTTTGGGCTTGGGCCTTCCGATGGTCGGCGAGGCGCGAGCCCAGGAGCCCGCTACGAGCCCGCTACCAGGTTCGCGATAGAGCTGGAAGCGGGCGCTACGTGGCAGAGCTAGGTTGAAGCTGTCGGGCCGGGGGTACGGCGGGAAGTGTCGCAGTTGTCGCTGACACAATCACTGACACAACGTCGCAAAATCAGAAAGCGCGATAGCCACTAGCGCGCTAACGCCAGTAACCACCGCGCTTTCCGAGTTGCCCCTCCTGGGCTCGAACCAGGACTCTCCTGATCCAGAGTCAGGCGTGTTGCCAGTTACACCAAGGGGCAGTCTTTCTTCATGGAGCTGAGGGGGCTCGAACCCCTGACCTCCTGGGTGCGATCCAGGCGCTCTCCCAGCTGAGCTACAGCCCCGGGGGCCTACAAACTAAACCCCCCGGCACCTGCCCGACAACCGCCTAGGAGCCATTCACGATCGGCGTGCCCTGCGCCGAGGCCAACAGCCACCGCCCCGCCTGCCGCACGAACACGTGGGTGTAGCGGCTATGCGCCCCGAACGGCTGCCCCTGGAACCGCCCCTGCATGCGGGTGCGGCCGGTCACGAGCACCGTGTCGCCGTAACTGCGCGTCAACGACTCGAGCACTTCGATCCCCTCGAAGCGCAACTGCCCCGCCTCCAGGGCGCCGAGCAACATGGCACGGTCCGCCTGCGCTCCACTCGACACGTCGATGATCTGGAAATCTCCGGTCAACAGCGCCTGGAGCTGCGGCACGCGTGCCGCCAGCAAACCATCGAACCACGCGCGCTCGGCGCTCAGTACTTCCGCTTCGGTATGCGTCATCGTTCACACATCCTTGACATGCATCGGCTGGTGAGGGACCGCTCATTGGGATTGGCCACTCAGGCCTAACAACGCGCCGGGGAAGCGGGTTCCGGCCGTGCGCCGGTCGCCAACTCCCGCTTTCCGGTGCAGTTTTGAGGCACCATGCGACCCGTCACCTTCTCCCTCACGACCACCATCCCCGCTCCCCCGGAGCTGGTGTTCGAGACGATCACCGACCCGCACCGCATGGCGCTCTGGCTCCCCGCGGCGCGCGCCGTCGAAGCCCCGGAGGGCCCGCTGCGCAAGGGCAGCCGCATCCGCGTGGTCTACGACGCCCGCGACACCGAGATCGAAGTAGTGGACTGCAACCCGCCCAAGGTGTTCGGCTGGGCCGAGCGCGTCGGCCGCCGCCACTGGCGCACCTTCTTCCGGCTGGAATTCGCCGGGAGCGCCACGGAGCTCACCGTGTCCCAGGTCTGGGATCCCCCCTCCATCATGGCCTGGTTCAGGGTCCGGTTCCGCCCCAGTCGCAATGTGCCGGCGAAACTGGGGACGATGGTGCAGAACCTCAGGACGGTGCTCGAGAAATAGCCGGCGCGCATCGACGTCTCCGCCTGCTGCCTCACTCCGCGAACGGCACGTCGACCGTCATCCCATCCTTGGCCGCGACCACCGCGGGAAACACCTCTTTCGCCTCTTTGACGAGGTCCTCGGCGGTGATCGAATAGCGCGCCGAGAGATGATGCAGCACCAGTTTCCGGACCCGCGCCGCCAGCGCGACCTGCGCCGCCTCGCGCGCGGTGGAGTGCATCGTCTCCTTCGACCGCTCCTTTTCCTCTTCGCCGAAGGTCGCCTCGTGCACGAGGAGATCCGCCCCCGACGCTGCATCAACCACCGACGCACAGGGTCGCGTGTCGCCGGTGATCACGACCTTGCGACCGGCACGGGGAGGACCGACGAAGCCGTCCGCCGTGAGCCGCCGGCCGTCGGCCAGCTCGATCGCTTCACCGCGCTGCAATTTGCCCCACAACGGACCCTCGGGGATCCCCGCCGCACGCGCCTTGTCCGGATCGAACCGCCCGTAACGCTCGTGCTCCACCAGCGCGTAGCCCACCGAGCCGCCGCCATGCTCCGTTGCGAAGACGTGAAGGCCGTATCCTTCCCGCTTCCCCGTTCCCCCTTCCTCGATCACATCCCCCGCTTTGACCTCCTCGATCTGGACGTCGAACGGCACCCGTTCGACCCCGAGCAGCATCGCGGTCCTCAACACCTGCTTCGCCCCGCGCGGCCCCCACAACCGCAACGGCTCCGTTCGCCCCTGCAGCCCCAGCGTGCGAATCAGGCCGATCACGCCCAGGAAATGGTCACCGTGGAAATGGGTGAACAGGATGTCGTTCAACGCGAAGCTCACCCCGTAGCGCATCATCTGGCGCTGGGTCCCCTCGCCGCAGTCGAACAGCAGCGTCTCCCCTTCGCGCACGAGCGCGAGAGACGAGACATTCCGCTCGACGGTCGGGCGCGCGGCGGATGTGCCGAGGAACGTGACGCTGAGCATGGGGGGCAAATATAGGGACAGGGGAGCGGTCAACGCCCTCCCCCACCCGCGCGTATCCCAACGTTCCCCTACAACTCCGGAGGGCGCCGCATGCCGTCCCGTTACCGTCTCATCGTCCCCGTCCTGTCACTGTGCCTCACCGGGCTCGCCGCCGCGCAGCACCACGGCCTCGACCCCGTCAACATGGACACCACCTGCCTCCCCTGCCAGGATTTCTATCGCTACGCCAACGGCGGCTGGCTGGCGCGCACCAGCCTCCCGCCCGCGTATGCGAGCTACGGCAGCTTCACCGAGCTGCAGAACCGCAACCTCGAGACGCTGCGCCACATCGTGGAGGGGCTGGCCGCGAGCGCGCCGGCCCACCCCACGACCCCCGACCAGAAAGTCGGCGCCTTCTACGCTTCCTGCATGGATTCGGCGCAGTCGGAAGCGTCGGGAGCGTCTTCATTGAAGGAAGAGCTAGATCGGATCACCGCGATCAATAGTCCTGCCGGCGTCGTGGCGGAGCTGGCACGCCTGGAGCGGGGTGGCCGTGGCGGCGGCGCCGGGTTCGGGTTCGGCGGCGGCCCGGACTTCAAGAACAGCACGATGACGATCGCCAACGCCTCACAGGGCGGCCTGGGACTCCCCGACCGCGACTACTACTTCCGCCCCGATTCCGCGACCCGGGCGATCCGCGCGGCCTATCTGGCCCATGTCCCGCATGCTGCAGCTCGTGGGCGACGCGCCCGCCGTCGCGGACTCGGAGACCGCTCACGTCATGGCGCTCGAGACCGCGCTGGCCCGGGTGTCGCTCACGCGCGTGCAGCGCCGCGACCCCAACGCCAACTACCACAAGATGTCGCTCGCGGCGGCCGACTCGATCACGCCGCACCTCGAATGGGCCGCGTTCCTGAAGGGTGCGGGGTCCCCCGCCACCGACTCGATCAACATCGGCCAGCCCGGCTTCTTCCGTGGCTTCGACAGCTTGCTCGCCGCCGTCCCCGCCGCCGATTGGGCCGCCTATGTGCGGTGGCACTACGTCCGCGCCGCCGCCCCCTCGCTGTCTGCGGCGTTCGTCAACGAAGCGTTCACCTTCCAGCAAGCGCTCACCGGACAGAAGGAGCAGCAGCCGCGCTGGAAGCGCTGCCTCCAGGCCACCGGCTTCGCCCTGGGCGATCCGCTCGGCCAGGCCTACGTGACGCAGACCTTCCCGCCGGCCGCCCGCGCCCGTGCGCTGACGATGGTGGACAACCTGATCTCGGCGCTGGACGACCGGCTGCACACGCTCGAATGGATGAGCGACTCGACCCGCGCGGCCGCCCTGGTCAAGCTGCGGGCGTTCCGCAAGAAGATCGGCTACCCCGACAAGTGGCGCGATTACACCGCGCTGGTCGTGGACAAGGGCCCGTTCATCGGGAACGCGATGCGCGCCGGCGCGTTCGCCGCGGCCCGCAACCGCGAGCGCATCGGGCAGCCGGTGGACCGCGAGGAGTGGCGCATGACGACGCCCACCGTCAACGCTTCCTACAACCCGACGATGAACGACATCACCTTTCCCGCGGGAATCCTGCAGCCGCCGTTCTTCGACCCGCAAGCCGACGATGCGGTGAACTACGGCGGGATGGGCGCCGTGATCGGCCACGAGATGACCCACGGCTTCGACGACCAGGGACGGCAGTTCGACGCCGCCGGCAACCTGCGCGACTGGTGGACCCCCGCGGACGCGCAGCGCTTCAAGGAGCGCGCGCAGCGTGTGATCGACCAGTTCGATTCCTACACCGTGGTCGACTCGTCCACGCACGTGAACGGCCGGCTCACGCAGGGTGAAGACATCGCCGACCTGGGGGGGCTGAAGATCGCCTACGCCGCTTTCCAGCGCTCGCTCAAGGGCAAACCGCACCCCCGCCCCATCGACGGCCTCACCGCCGAGCAGCGCTTCTTCCTCGCGTGGGCCCAGATCTGGCGCAACAAGTCCACCGACCAGGCGCTGCGTAACCAGGTGCAGGTAGACCCACACGCCCCGGCGCTGTGGCGGGTGATGGGACCGCTCTCCAACCTGCCGGAGTTCGCGGCGGCGTTCCGCTGCAAGGCGGGGGACCCGATGGTGCGGCCGGACAGCCTGAGGGCGGAGATCTGGTAGACT
>DATGDE010000171.1:0-3025 GCA_035311125.1 Gemmatimonadales bacterium | reverse complement strand
GGCGTGCGCCGGCCGGCCGGAGAACCCGGTGCCCAGGGGCTCCACGATGATGGACTGATAGCCGGCCGCGCTGAGGAGCGGGACGAGCTTGGCGAAGCCCAGGGTCGACCCGAAGAAGCCGGGGATCAGGACGACGGGTGTGCCGGTGCCGATGCGCACGACGTGCAGGGATTCGGCCGGGGCTACGGCGATCTTCGCGCTGCCCGCGCTGTCGGCCGCGATTCCCGCGACGACCAGCATCCAGAGCGGCATCTCAGCCGCGCGCCCGGTACCAGTACCGCTCGATGAGCGCGCGCGCGCGGGGCGCGCGAATGGCCGTCAGGCCGAGCACGGCGAGATTCGCGAGCGGCCACCGCAGGGTGCCGAATTGCTCGAACTTCCGGGCGGAGGTCACGGCCCGGACGCCGCGCAGCCGAACGAAGCGCTGATGGCGTTCCCGGGCGAGCCGGCGCAAGGCGCCGTAGAACACGAAGTCTTCGGCGTAGAGGACGTCCTCGTCGTAGCCGCCGACCGCGACGAAGTCGGCACGGCGGCAGAATACGACGCCGGTGTCCCATCCGGTGGCCCGGCCGGCCAGCTCCTGCGCCGTGAAAATCACGAGCGCGCCGGCGCTCCAGCGATCCATCGTGACACCGGTCGCGCCGCCGATCACATCGTCCTCCAGCGCGCGGTCGATCGCGTCGAAGGTGTTCGGGTGCAGCTGCGAGTCGGCGTCGATGAACGCGAGCACGTGACCGCGCGCGATGGCGGCGCCGGCGTTGCGGACGGCCGAGATGACCCGCTTCGGCTGTGCCGTCACGCGGCACCCGCGTGCTGCGGCGACCGCGGCCGTCTCATCGGTCGAGTCGTTGTCCGCGACGACGACCTCGATGGTGCCGGGCGCGGCGCCATACGCCGCCTGCGCGACGTCGATGGAATCGAGCAGGCGCGGCAGGTAGCGCGCCTCGTTGTGCGCGGGGATCACCACCGAGAAGCGCGGCGCATCGTGCGGGGGAGCGACGTGCGGCGTCCGGGCCCGGGCGGGCGTGACGGCCCCGAAGTGCACCAGCGCGATGTCGCGGCGCGCGAGTCGCTCGCGCACGGCGGGGTCCACCAGCCCGCGCAGCTCGTGTTCCCGCTGCCAGGTATACCGATCCCATTGGGCGATGCCGTCATCGTAGTAGCCGGGGTGCACCATCAGCTCCGTCAGCCCCGGCTCCAGCGTGTCGATGACGCGCAGGATGCCCTCGCGGAACCGAGCCCGCCCGAGCAGCGTGGCGCCGCGGAAATCGTCCACGTGCCGCGGCGCGGGCGCCGGTCCGGCCAGACGGTAGGAGACGCGCAGCGCCAGCTGCTCGGCGAACGCGCTCGAGTTGCCGATGGAATGGCGCAGGCGCTCGAACGGCATCCGCACCGTCGGGATCCCGGCCCGCCGCGCGGCGGCGACGAGCGGCTTCCAGATCCCCGGCAGCAGATGGACGTGGCGGTGGCTGTCGACGTGCGTGATGGTGATCCCCGCGTCGCAGAGCCGGGCGATCTGGGCGATGCATTCCGTCAGCACATCGCGGGCGGCGATCCGGCCGGAGAACGCTCTGGCCGCGAGCCGTGGCAGCGTGCAGAACCGCCCGGTCTTCGCGTCGCACAGCGTCGGCACCGCAGCGGCGCCGGCCACCGGCGAGCCCGCCGTCAGGTTCAGATGCAGCCCGACCCCGAGGCGCGGGGCGGCCCGGACGCGGGCGACGGCGTCTTCAAAACCGGGCAGATTGACGAGCAGGGACGCCGACGTGACGCATCCGGCCTCATGGGCTTCCACGATGCCCTGATTGACGGCCGGGGTGAGCCCGAAGTCGTCCGCATTGATGATCAGCTGCTTGGGGCGAGGCGATGTAGCGTACGGTCGGTCGATCGTCACATCCGGTCCCGATGGAGGCTTCGGGGGAAGACCTCCGTAGCGCGTCGCAGGTAACCGGAATGTGAGAGCCGGAAACGCTACGCTCGAGGGAACATATCAACGACCGTGGGGTCCGCGCCAGTCGCGTCCGGCTGCGCGGCCCCGGGCCAGCGCCACAGCTCGACCTGGATGGCCAGCCAGACCAGGAGGCAAGGGAACGCGTTCAGCGCGTGAGCCCAGACCACGTCGTGGTAGACGCGATAGGGAACGAAGAAAAGCTCCGGCGCAGAAACGCCCAGCAGCGTCAGCGCCACCAGCCCGGTGCGCCACCAGGCCCGCGACGTGGTGACGTACCAGACGGCGACGCCACTCGTGGCGATGACGAACGAGGCCGACTCGGCCTGGTGGTTGAAGATGACGAGGAAGATGAGCAGCGAGCACAGAAACCGCAGCCGGTAGGCGGCCTCCCGCCAGGAGAGCCGACGCGCCACCAGCGGGGCGAGGAGCACGAGCGTGCCGCCCAGCTGGACTGTCCAATTGGGGACCGAGAGCCCGAACCAGTCGGCGAGGATCAGCATGACCGATTGGCCCAACAGGCCACTGTCGCGCTCCAGAATCGCCCACCACTGCCGATAGGTGTGGGCGAACGCCGCGGGGGAGAGCACGAGAAGTGGGGCGACCGCCAGTGCCACCCCGAGCCCGAGCGACCACGAGAAGAAGCGCCAGCGGCGGGGGCCGAGCAGCCCGAGTACTCCGGCGGCGAGCGGGAAGATCTTGATGAACGCACCTACCGTCACGGCCGCGGCGGCCTGACCTTCCGCGCGCCGCTCGAGGCAGATGAAGGCCACGAGGATCAGGCCGGCGACGAGCGCGTTGCTCTGGGAGTTCTGAAGCGACCGCAACAGGTCCAGGAATACAATCGCGAGCGCCACGCGCGCCGCGCGAGGCGGCACGAGGCGGGTGAGTCCGAAGTACAGGGTGAGGGCGTTCACCGTATCCCAGAACAGCAGGCCGACCGGGACCGGCCACACCGCGAACGGCGCGAACAACAGGGCGAACGTCGGGCTGTAGAGGAACCCGGTCATCTCCCCCGGGGGCGGGTAGTAGATGTCCTTGCCGGCGACGAGCCGTTGAAAGGTGTAGCGGAACAGCAGA
>DATGDE010000170.1:0-4966 GCA_035311125.1 Gemmatimonadales bacterium | reverse complement strand
CGGCGGGCAAAGGGGCGCGCCGCACGCGCGAGCACGCGATCGCCGCCGTGGCGGCGGGCGTCGGACTGGCCACAGTCGTGTGGTCCTCCTCGACGACCGACCCGCTCGCCACCGCACTGGGGGCGTACTCGCTGCTTGCGGCGGTCGCGTTCACCGGAGGTGCCCTCTTCGCGCCGGCTGGTGTGCTGCGCCAGGCGTTCCGCGCCGCCTGCTGGGCCGTCCTGGGCGTCGGGGTGCTCGGTCTGATCGTGCGCGGCACGGGCTTCTGGACCGAGCTGCATTGGAGTGCGGTGCGTGACACATCGGACGCGCTGCGCGCGATGGTGCCGCTGCAGCCCGAGGCCTACTCCCTGTTCGAGCCACTGGTGCGTCTCGTGAGCCAGGCGTACCCGGGACTCGTGATCCTGCAGACCTTCGCGGGAGTCGCACTCGCCTGGCAGTGGCACGTGCGGATCGCGCAGGAGCCGCTGGGACCGCCACTCGGCCCCTTCCGCGGTTTCCGCTTTGCGGACCAGTGGGTGTGGGGTCTCGTGACGGCGTTGTTGGTATGGGCGGTACCCAAGCTCGCGCTGCTCAAGGGCGCGGCGGTGAGCGTGGGCGTGGTACTGGGCACCTTGTACCTGCTGCGCGGCGCGGCGATTCTCGTGACCCTGGCCGGCGCCGCCGGCATGTCCACCTGGACGCTCGTCGTGGGTGCGATCGTCGCCTGCGTGCTCGTGCTGCCGTTGCTGGTGCTCGTCCCGAGCCTGTGGACGCTCGGTGTGTTCGATACCTGGCTGGCCTTCCGGCAGCGCCGGTTCGGCCGGCCCACCGTTCAATAAGAGGAAGCGACGATGGAGATCATTCTGCGCGAAGACGTCCAGCACCTCGGGCGGGCGGGTGAGGTCGTCAAGGTAAAAGACGGCTATGCCCGCAACTACCTCCTGCCCAAGGGACTGGCGTATGCCGCGACCGAGGGGAACCGCAAGCGGATCACGTTCGAAGCCGATCGGCTCGCCCGGCAGCGGGCGACCGAGAAGGAAGCGGCCGAGGGCGAGGCGACGAAGCTGGCCGGAATCAGCCTCACCTTCCCCATGAAGGTCGGGGAGGAAGACAAGCTGTACGGTTCGGTGACCGCCAGCGATATCCAGCGGCGCCTCGAGGAGCAGGGCATTCACGTGGACAAACGGAAGATCGACCTGTCCGAGCCGATCCGGTCGTTGGGCGAGTTCCGCGTCGGCGTCAAGCTGCACGCCGAGGTGCGGCCGGAGCTGACGGTCGTGGTGGTGAAGGAGTGACCCCACGGCCGTGACCGTCGGCATCGCCTACGTCGATGGCCCCCGGCTCCGCCGCTCCCTGCTCGCGGCGGCGGACTGGGTGGCCGCCGGCCGGGACGAGTTGAACCGGATCAACGTCTTCCCCGTCCCCGACGGCGATACCGGTACCAACATGTGGCTGACGTTGCGGGCGGTCGCCCACGCGCTGCGCGACCTCGGAGACGCCCCGCTCCCGCAGGTGACCGAGGCGATGGCGCAGGCAAGCATCCGCGGCGCCCGCGGCAACTCCGGCCTGATGCTCTCGCAGTTCCTCCTCGGCCTGAGGGATGGACTCGGCAAGCTGGCCCATGCGACGTCCGCCGACCTGGCGCGGGCGATCCGGGCAGGATTCAACCGTATCAGCGGCTCGCTGGACGAGCCGGTGGAAGGCACGCTCCTCACGGTCGCGCGCGAGGCGGCTGACGAAGCGGAGCTCGCGGCGTCGGAGCCCGACGTCGGCGTGTTCGTGCGGCGGCTCGTGGCCCGGACCGAAACGGCGCTCGCGCACACGCCCGACCTGCTGGAGTCGCTCAGGCGGGCCGGCGTGGTGGACGCGGGGGCCAAGGGGTTCGTGCGGTTTCTGGATGGCGTGAAGCGGCTGATCGACGAGGGTGCCCTGGCCGAAGGCGCCGTGGACCGGCAGGAGCAGCCCGATGCGGCGGCCCACACCGAGGTCGCCGCCGCCAACGACTACCGGTTCTGCACGGAGATCCTGGTTCGCGCTCGTGAAGGAGCGTTCCCGGCCGTGGCCGAGGTGCGGCACGCGCTGCGGCAGCACGGCGGATCGATCGTCGTGTTGCAGAGCGCCGATCTGCTCAAGGCGCACGTCCACACCGATACGCCCGATGCGGTGTTCGCCCTCGGCGCCCAATGGGGCGCCGTGGAGCAGACCAAGGCCGAGGACATGCGGGCGCAGCACCGCGCGCTGCGGGAAAAACGGGCCCTCGCCTTCGTCACCGACACCGCCTGCGACCTCCCCGACTCGGTGATCTTCGAGCACGGCATCGGACTCGTCCCGACACAGCTCATCATCGGAGAGCGCACCTATCGCGACCGGCTGGAGCTGACGCCGGCGGAGTTCTTTCAGCGGCTGCGGGCCGGCGAGGACGCGTCCACCTCGCAGCCGTCACCCGAGACGTTCCGGGAGACCTTCGTGGATACCCTGCGCACCGCCGAGCGCGTGGTGGCGGTGGTGCTGTCCAAGGCGCTGTCGGGCACGTACGCCAGCGCCGAGCGGGCTGCGAAGTCGCTCGACGAAGGTCGCGTGACCCTCGTCAACAGCCGCGGGGCGTCGCTCACCGAGGGGATGCTGGTGCTGCGCGGCCTCGAGCTGGCAGCCGACGGGTGGGAGGCCGCGGCCATCGCGTCCGAGCTCGACCGGGTGCGGGACCAGTCGGGCGGTTTCTTCACGGTCGACAACCTGGGGCGATTGATCCGCTCGGGGCGGGTGGGACGGCTCCGGGGGTGGTTGGGGACGAAGCTCGACGTCAAGCCGATCATGGCCCTGACGCCGGACGGACGGGCGGAGCCATTGGACCGGGCCAGGGGCCGGGAGGCGGCGCGCACCAGGATCTTCACATTGCTCGAGCGGGCCCTCACCCCCCGCCCCGGCCTGCTGCGGCTCGGGATCGCCCACGGCGACATTCCCGAGTTTGCTGCGCAGCTGCGGGCGGACCTGGCGGAGCGCTACCAGCCGAAGGAGATCCTGGTCAGTCCGATCACCCCCGTGATCGCCGCGCACACCGGCATCGGGGCGTGGGGCGTCTTCTATCAAATCGAGGACGGAACAAAGGCGTGAGGCGCACGCTATGAATAGGAGCAGAGGACGCTCCCCGCGTGGCGGGCCGCGCCGGCACCCGGACGTGTTGCGGCACATAACGGCTGCGCTGGCAGATCGGAAGGCTGTCGACCCCGTCGTGCTCGATCTGCGCGGACTTTCGGAAGCAACGGACTATTTTGTGATCGCCTCGGGTACCTCCGATGCCCATGTGCGGGGGATGGCCGAGCATCTGATGGAGCGGCTGCACCCGCACCATATAGAAGGCCTGGCGCAGGGACGCTGGGTGCTGCTCGATTACGTGGACGTGGTCGTGCACTTGTTTCACCCGGAGCTGCGGGAGTTCTACCAGCTCGAGCGGTTGTGGGGGGATGCCCCACCCGTGACATGGAGCGAAGTCGGCACCGCTGGATAACGGGAGCGGTCAAGAAAGGATGGAGCGCAGCATGCAGACGTGGAGGCAGGTGACCGTCGCGGCGGCCGTCGCGGCGGCGGCCTTGGTGGCAGCGCGGCCGGCCAGCGCGCAGTACTTCGGACAGAACAAGGTGCAGTACCGGTCGTTCCCGTTCAAGATCATCCAGACCGAGCATTTCGAGGTCTACTACTACGACGAAGAGCGCGCCGCGGCGCTGGACGCGGCCCGCATGGCCGAGCGCGGCTACGCCCGCCTGTCGCGCGTCCTCCACCACAAGTTCCAGGCGCGCAAGCCCATCATCCTCTACGCTTCCCATACCGACTTCGAGCAGACCAACGCGATCGAGGGCGAGCTCGGGGAAGGCACCGGCGGGGTCACGGAGTTCTTCAAGCACCGCATGGTGCTGCCGTTCACCGGCTCGTACGCCGAGCTGGAACACGTGTTGCAGCACGAGATGGTGCACCAGTTCCAGTACGACGTCATTTCCGGCGGCCGCATCGGCGCCGGCGTCCAGACGCTCGTGAACGTCAACCCGCCCGAGTGGTTCATGGAGGGGATGGCCGAGTACCTCTCGCTCGGGCCGATCGACGCCCACACGGCGATGTGGCTGCGCGACGCCTCGCTCGAGGGCGATCTCCCCACCATCGAGCAGCTCACCTACGACCCGCGCGTCTTCCCGTACCACTACGGCCACGCGCTGTGGTCCTATATCGGGGAGAAGTGGGGCGACGAGGTCATCGGGGAAATCCTCCAGGCCGCGACGTCCTCGGGTGTCGAGGGCGCGTTCAAGCGGGCGCTCGGCCTTTCGCTCGACGATCTTTCGAATGAGTGGCGCGATGCCGTGCAGACGACGTTTCTGCCCCAGCTCAGCGAGCACTACCGGGCTCGCCGCATCGCGCAGCCACTGCTGACCGAGAAGCGCACCGGCGGCGGCTACCACCTGGCGCCGGCCCTCACGCCCGATGGGCGCGAGGTCGCCTTCTTCGGCGAGCGTAACTCGTTCTTCATCGACCTGTACCTGGCGGATGCCGAGTCCGGTCGCACCCTGCGGCGGCTCGTCAAGTCGACGATCAACTCCAACTACGAGAGCCTGCGGTTCGTCAACTCGTCGGGGTCCTTCTCCCCGGACGGGCGCTACTTCGCGATCACGGCCAAGCGGAAGCAGCACGAGGATCTGGTGATCCTCGACGTGAAGCGCGGGCGCGAGGACCGCCGAATCCAGGTGCCGTTGAACGGCCTCGAGACGCCCACCTGGTCGCCCGACGGCCAGCAGCTCGTCTTCACCGGCTTCGACGGCGGCCTCTCCGACCTGTTCATCATCAATCGCGACGGCACGGGCCTGCGTCGCCTGACGACCGACAAGTACGCCGACCTCCAGCCCGCCTGGTCGCCGGACGGGAAGACGATCGCGTTTCTGTTCACGGAAAATGCGCCGCGGGCGGCGGGACCGCTAATGCCGATGACGCCGGAAACAGGCGT
>DATGDE010000169.1:0-8527 GCA_035311125.1 Gemmatimonadales bacterium | reverse complement strand
CCGCCACCCGGCGATTTCATCACCCGGTCCGCGATCTCGGTGATCTCCAGGGCGGCCGACACGGGCCGGTCCACGCGCCGCAGGTCGCCCGCGGCGTCGATCGCGCCGAGGAAGGCACGGAGGTTATCGAGTGCCATGATGGACGGCGCAGATCCCGCCGGTCAGGAGCTCGTAGCCGACGTCGTGAAAGCCCGCCGCGCGCAGTTGCGCGGCAAGTGCGTCAGGATCGGGAAACGCGAGCACGGACTCTGGCAGGTAGGAGTAGGCGTCCGTATGTTTCGACACCGCGCGACCGATGAGCGGCAGGACGCGTTGAAAGTAGAACAGATAGGCGGCCCGCAGCGGGGCAAAGCGCGGGGTGGTGAATTCCAGCACGACGAAGCGCGCACCCGGTTTGAGCACGCGTGCCGCTTCCGCCAGCCCGGCGTCCAGGTCGGCGAGGTTGCGCACGCCGAAGCCGACCATGGCGCCGTCGAACGAGGCGGCGGGAAACGGCAGGGCCAGCGCGTCCGCCCCGACCGGCGCGGCGCGCGACGTCTTGTCGCGGCCCCGGGCGAGCATCGGCACGACGAAGTCGGCGCCGATCACCCGGCCCTGGAACCCGCTGCGTCCGGCCAGCACCGCCGCGAGGTCCATCGTGCCGGCGCAGAGATCCAGGTAAGTTCCGTCCGGGCGGGCCTCCCACCCCAGGCGTGCAACCGCGATTCGTCGCCAGCGGCGGTCCGCGTTGAGGCTGAGGAGATGGTTGAGCAGGTCGTAACGCGGCGCGATGGCGGTGAACATGGCGCGCACGTAGGACCGCTTGGTCTGGCCGGCGACGGGAGGAGAGGGTGGCGAATGGACATCGGACGGAAGAGGCGCCGCCATAGGCGCGAAAGATAGGCCGGGCAACCTCACCGGCGCCAGCGACCAGCAGGTGGTGGAGTGGGCGAAGGACGGGCACGATGCGGCGTTTCGCGAGCTGGTGCGCCGCTACGAGCGTCCCGTGTTCTCGCTCGTCTACCGCATGGTGCGCGATCGCGCCCTGGCCGAAGACCTGGCGCAGGAGACCTTCATCAAGGTGCTGAACGGAATCCGCTCCTACCGGCCGGAGTTCAAGTTCTCGTCGTGGATCTTCAAGATCGCCAACAACGCAGCGATCGATCACCTGCGTCGTCGGGCGCTGGACACGCTGTCGCTCGACGGCTCGCCCCACGCACTGACCCCGGACGAGATGCAGGCCACCGCGCTGCAGATCGACGGCCAGCAGGAGTCGCCGCTCGACGAGGTCGCATCGCGCGAGCTCGGCAGCCAGATCGAGCATGCGATCGCACGGCTGCGCCCCGAATACCGGGCCTGCATCCTGCTGCGACACGTCGAAGGACACAGCTACGAGGAGATCGCCCAGATCCTCGATCTGCCGCTGGGCACGGTGAAGACGTACATCCACCGGGGCCGCAACGAGTTACGCGTGTACCTCGAAGGAGTGCACGAATGAAACCAGTCTTCCCCGAGCTCCGTAGGGCCGGCCATGTCTGAGCATCCCCACAATCCGCATCTCACCCCGGACGAAATCGAGCTGTGGGCTCAAGGGCTCCTGCGCGCCGCGCGCGCCATCCATCTCGCGGAGTGCCGCGAGTGCCTGACGACCGGCGAGCACGAGCGCAAGTTGCAGCGCGACCTCGCGCGGCTGCCGCGCTTCGGCCCGGAGTTCGGGTTCGTCGAACGGGTGATGGCCAAGGTGCGGGTCCAGACTCCGTCGGGCAACTTCCGGCCCTGACCAGCCCGACATCCTGAGCGGGCGGCGGGGGCGATCGCTACAAGCCTCCGCCGCCCGTGGTGCGTTCAGCGCCCTCACCTCGCGCCTCCCCCTGGAGTCGCCGGCTCCCCGGGGGTCGCCAGCACCTCGCGCACCTTCTTCGCCAGATCCTCGGGCGTGTACGGTTTGGGCAGGTACGCCACGGCAGCATCGTGCACGTCTTCCTGCAAGCTGGCGGTGTCCGGGTATCCCGATGTGAAAAGCACCCGCGTCGTGGGGCGCTCGCGTTTCAGCACCTGAGCGAGCTCCCGGCCTCCCATCTCGGGCATCACCACGTCGGTCAGCAATAGATGGATCGGATCGCGGGATTGCCGCGCGACCTTCAGCGCTTCCGCACCGTTGATGGCTTCGAGGACCCGGTAGCCGAAGCGCCGCAGGGCGCGGCACGCCAGGCTGCGCACGCCCGGCTCGTCCTCCACGAGCAGGATCGTCTCGCTCCCGGCGCGCGGGGGCTCCGCCGGCGCCGGCTCCGGCGGCACCGGGGCGCCTTCCAGGATACGGGGGAGGTAGACGGTGAAGACGCTCCCGCGCGTGGGCTCGCTCGAAACGTCGATGTACCCGCCGCTCTGCTTCACGATGCCGTACACGGTCGCGAGACCCAGGCCGCTCCCCTTGCCGACCGCCTTGGTGGTGAAGAAGGGCTCGAACACGCGCCCCCGCGTGTCCGCGTCCATTCCCATTCCGGTGTCGGTCACCTGGAGCAGGATGTGCGGTCCCGGCTGCGAGCCGGGACGGGCCGCGACGAAGCTCGGGCCCAGGTCGACCGCTCCGGTCGCGATCGTGAGCGTGCCGCCCGCCGGCATGGCGTCCCTTGCGTTGACGGCGAGATTGATGATCACCTGCTGCAGCTGGCCCTGGTCGGCCCGCACCAGCATCGGCCGCGGGTCGAGCGTGGCGACGAGCGTGATGTGCTCGCCGATGAGACGGCGCAGCAGGGAGCGCATCCCCTGCACCACGTCGTTGACGTCGAGAATGGCCGGTTGCAGCATCTGTTTCCGGCTGAACGCCAGCAACTGCTGGGTGAGCGACGCCGCCCGCCGGGCGGCCTGCTCGATCTCCTCGACGTCGCCGCGGGCCACCGGCGGCAGGGTCACGTCCTTGAGCAGCAGCCGCGTATAGCCGAGCACCGCCGTCAACACGTTGTTGAAGTCGTGGGCGATGCCGCCCGCCAGCTGGCCTACGGCCTCCATCTTCTGGGCCTGGCGCAGCTGGCCCTCGAGCTCCTTGCGCTGCGTGATTTCGGTGGCGACACCCAGTACCTGCGGCTCGCCCTCCGCCGACCGGAGCGGCACCTTGATCACCTGGAACCAGCGCCGCCGCCCCGTGCGTGCGTCGGTATTCGGCTCTTCGAGTATGAACTTCGGCCGACCGCTGGTCATCGCGTCGCGGTCGTCGCGCAGGAACTGCTCGACCTCGGCACTGTTGGGGTTGAAGTCCGCGTCCCGCCGGCCGACCAGATCCTCGGGCGTCGTGCCGTACAGCTCGGCCAGCGCCCGGTTGACCAGCGTGAATCGACCGTTCCAATCCTTCACGAAGATCAGGTTGGGGTTCAGGTCGATCACCTGCCGCAGGAATTCCTGCTGGCGCCGCCGCTCCTCCTCCACCCGCTTGCGATCGATGGCCATCGCCACCTGCGTGGAGACGAACTGGAGAATGTGCTTCTCGTGCTCTCCATAGCGGACGCCGGGCGAGTAGCTCTGGACCGCGAGGACGCCGAGGGTCCGGTCCCCCACCTTCAGGGGGACTCCGAGCCAATCGAGGGAGGGCGTGCCGATCGTCTCCACCTGGCCCGCGCGCTCGAGCTCCAGCGCCCGTTCGGGCGTGGCCAGCAACGTCTGGCCGCTCCGCAGCACGTATTCGGTGAGCCCCTTCCCCAGCGGCTTGGGCTCGCTGAAGGCGTCGTGCTCGTCCACGAAGTACGGGAAGCCGACGGTATCGGTGGCAGGGTCATAGAGCGCGATATAGAAATTTCTCGCGGGCATCAGCTCGCCCACGATGTCGTGAATCGCGCGAAACAGCTCCCCCGGGTTCCCCGACGCGTTGGCGGCCTCAGAAATGAGGAACGTCGCGCTGCGGATCCGCTCGGAGCGGCGCTGCTCGGTGATGTCGCGGTTCACCGCGACACGGCCGATGGTGCGCCCGTGGGCGTCGCGCAGGGCGATGGTGATCGCCTCGACCTCCCGCTCCGTCCCGTCTTTGGCGAGGAGTTTGAGCTCCCCTGACCACTGCCCCCGGGAACGCATCCCGGCCTTGATCGCCTTGGTGAGGGCCGGCCCCTCGCCCGGACGGTAGAGTATCTCGACGTTCTGCCCCAGCGCCTCGGCCCGCGTGTAGCCGAACATGCGCTGTGCCGCCGGATTCCACTCGAGGATCACCCCGGCGGGATCCGTCACGATGATCCCGTCGTAGAGGTGCTCGACGATCAATGCCTGTCGCCGCAATGCCTCGGCGACCGGATCGGGCGCGGGACGGGCCACCGTCCGCTTGCGCGGCGTCACGGCCGACTCACGAGATGTGGCATGACAGGTCCATACGATGGGACAGGGGACCCGGCCGCGCCAGCGGTCACGACGTCCGCCCCCGGCTCGCGGCCACCACGACACCGACCCCGACGCCGAGAACACGCGCCGCACTACCCTCTCGCACGCCGATCTCCACCGTGCCGCCGCTCCCCACGTAGGCGACGAGTGTTCCGGTCGCCACGTCGCCGAAGGTGCGGCGCAACGGACCGACGGCGGTCTGCCCGATCGTGATCGATGCGCCCATCCGGATCAGATCCCTGGGAATGTTGCTGATCAGGTTGCCGAACCGGTCGATATACACGACCTCGCCGAGCACGGTGGATTCCGCCACCCGCGGCGTCGAGCCCGCGCGACGCACGACGTCGGCGGCGGGAGTGCCGAGCTCCTCCAGCCGCGCGCCCGTGGCCAGCCGGGCGGCCGCGGGCGCGAAGACATCGCGGCCGTGAAAGGTGGGCGAGGCGTCGCGCAACACCGGGAGCGCCACGAACCGCGCATCATCGGGCAGCACCGACAGCAGGCCGTTGTCCGGTGCGACGAAGCAGTGCCCGCCGGCCTGCGCGGCCAGGGCGCGGCGGGCGGTCCCGACGCCGGGGTCGATCACCGCCAGATGGACGGTCCCGGCCGGGAACCGCGGCCAGGAGCGCGACAGGATGTATCCACCCGCCCGCACGTCGCCCGGCGGCACGTCGTGCGTAACGTCCACGATCGTGGCGGCCGGAGCACGGGACAGCAGCACGCCCTTGACCTCCGCGACGTAGCTGTCGCTGGTGCCGAAATCGGTCAGCAGGGTGATGATGGACATGGCCATCAGCTTTCAGCCATCGGCTGTCAGCGCTACACGGTTGCGCGGCGCCACGTGCCCGAGAGCCAGAAGACTGTATTGGCGAGACCCCGAGCGATGGCGGTGAGCGACAGCGCGAGCCAGATCCCGAACAGACCGAGCGGCCCGGACCACCAGGCCGCCAGCGGAACCCGCAAGGCGGTGAACACGGTACCCACGAGCATCGGCCAGGCGGTATAGCCGGCGCCTGCCAGCGCTCCTTCGAGCACAATCTCGAAGGTCTGCCCGATCTGCGCGAATGCGATGATGCGGAGGTAGAGGCTGCCATCCTCGATCACCCCGGGATCGGTGGTGAACAGGCCGACCAGGCGCTCGGGAACGGTGACGAACGCAAGCGCGGCAGGGACGGTGACGCAGAGGCAATAGAGAATGGTGAGCCGCACGGCCGCCCGGGCGCGATCCTCCCGGCCGGCGCCCAGATTCTGTCCCACGAGCGCCGCCGCGGACAGGGCGAAACCCGAAATCGCGATGAAGCCGATCCCTTCGACCTTGTGACCGACGCCCAGCGCGGCCAGCGCCGGCGTGCCGAATCGCGAGGTGAAGCGGGTCAACCACATGTAGATGACCGAGAGCAGCACCCCCGCGAGCGACAGCGGCGCGCCGACCCGCAGCATTCCCGGGACGGCACGCCAGTCGGGGAGATCCAGCCGGATGAGGCCGCGACGAAACGCGATCACGACGCCGATCAGGAAGCCGCCGCCTCGCACCATGACCGAGGTGAGGGCCGCCCCCTCCACGCCGAGGCGCGGGAACGGGCCGACCCCCGCGATCAGGAGCGGATCGAGCACGAGCGACAGCAGCACCGAGCCGGCGAGCAGCCACATCGGGGTCCGCGTGTCGCCGGACGCACGAAAGGTGGCTTCGATCGCGAAGAAGCCGAACACCAGTGGCCCGCCGAGCAACCAGGTGTCGAGATATTCGTGGCCCAGTCGCGCGACCTCGACCGGCACGGTCATGAGCCGGAACAGGGGATCGGTGAGCAGCAAGCCCAGACCGCTGACCACGACGCCGGCAGCCAGGCCGTACAGCACCGCCGCTCCCGCGGCGCGGGCCGCCAGTTCCGGGGCCCCCTCGCCGTGCCGCCGGGCCGCGACGGCGATCAGGCCGACCTCCACCATTTCCCCGAGATTCAGGAGGATCCAGACGTAGAAGCCGGCGGTCGAAACGGCGGCGAGCGCCGCCGAGCCGATGATCCGGCCGACCCACATCGCGTCGATCACCCCGAACGTGAAGTGACACGCCATCATCGCGACGGCGGGGAGGGCGAGACGCAGGATGACCGGCCGAAGCGGACCGATGGTGAGCACCCCTGGGGTCCGAGCGGCGGTCGTGCTCACGGCGGGGCTTGGGCCATCTCGTGGAGGAACCGCTGGAACACCGGGTTCGCGGGGTACCGCTCGCCCAGCCCGCCCACAAGTGCGGCGGCCTCGGCCCGCAGCCCGGGTCCCGCCCGGTCATCCCGCTGCGCTTCGCGCACCAGTGCCGCGGCCAGGACCCAGCTGCCCTCGACTCGCGCCAGGTCCCCGCCGCGCGCGACGCGCCGCATCATCGCCAGTCCCTCGGCCGCGTCGCCGCCCCCGAGTCCGATGATCCGGCCCACGATCTTCGCGAGGGTGCTGGCCCGCGCGAGTCCATAGCTGTAGAGCCCGAGCCCGAGGAAGCAGTCGATGCAGGACGAATCGGCCGCGAGCACCCGGCGGTAGGCATCGCGCATCGCCTTGGCGTCCTTGGCCGCGCCCCAGTTGTGGCCATGCAACTCTCGCTCACGGGCACGGTAGCCCAGGGCGGTGGCGAGCCAGAAATCGCGTTCCTCGCCGGCCTCCCGGGCTCTGCCGAGCGTGATGGCGCGGTCCAGCAGCGAGTCGATGCGCGCCGCGGCGAAGTCGTCGGAATCCTTGGCAGCGGCCCACCAGATGTAGGCGCCAGCTTCGAAGGTGAGCGGGGCCGGGTCGGCGGTGTCCCGGGCGGCCAGATCGGCGAAGTATCGCGCAGCGGTGCCGAAGTCCCCGGCGTAGAGCGTATCGAGTCCGGCCCGGAGCTCGACGCGCGCGCTGCGCCGCGCGATCCCCCCTCGTCCCCCTCCCCCTCCGCCGTCGGTGGCCTGCAGCAGCAGCAGCGCGGCCGTGACGAGGCGCATCTCAGCGCGTGACGGGAAGCGGGCCGGAGCGCTCGGATTGAAGCAGCGCCGCGACCTGGCGGGCCGTGTCGGTCAGGGCCTTGGCGGCCGGCGAGTCGGGCTGGGAGACGACGATCGGCTGACCGCCGTCGGCGAGACGGGCGAGGCCGGCTTGCAGCGGGATCTGGCCGAGCAGCGGAACACCGAGCTCGGCGGAGAGTCGCGCGCCGCCGCCCGCCAGGAACAACTCGCTCCGCTCGCCGCAGTGCTCGCAGATGTAGTAGCTCATGTTCTCGACCACACCCAGCACCTTCGTTCCCACACGCTCGAACATCTTGGCGCCGCGCAGGGAGTCGCCGGTCGCGACCTCCTGCGGCGTCGTCACGATGAGAGCGCCGTGCAGGTATATCGTCTGGACGAGCGAGAGCTGCGCATCGCCGGTGCCGGGGGGCAGGTCCACGAGGAAGAAATCCAGCTCACCCCAGTCCACGTCGCGCAGGAACTGCTGGATGATCTTCATGATGATCGGGCCGCGCCAGATCGCAGGTTGATCGCGCTCCACGATGAAGCCCAGCGACATCAGTTTGACGCCGTGAGCCTCGAGCGGCTGGATCTTGCCGCCACGCACTGGCGGCTTCTCGTCCACCCCCATCATGCGGGGGATGTTGGGTCCGTAGATGTCCGCATCCATCAACCCGACCGCGTGTCCCGCTCGCGCCAGCGCCACGGCGAGGTTGGCCGAAACCGTGGACTTCCCCACGCCTCCCTTTCCGGACGAAATCGCCAGGGCCCGTCCCAGGTGAGGCATTTCCGACGGGGTCGGGGCAGGTGGCACGGAGGACGGGGCCCCGCCCTGCCCCGCTCGCGCAGGGGCGTCGCCGGCGCCCGGGTCCACGACCGCGATCTTGACGCCCGTCACGCCTGGCAGCGCCTGCACAGCCCGGCGCGCGTCGCGCACCAGCGTGGCCGGGTCTTCCCGCTTCAGATGGAAGGTGAAGGACACCCGGCCGGCGGCGTCGACGGCGAGAGCGTGAATGCGGTCGGGTTGGGCGAGTGCGGCGAGCGCCGCGGAGACGCGGGATTCGATGTCGTTGGACACAAGAAGAAGATAATAGCTCCTTCAGTGTCGCAGGCCGGCCACCACGGCGAGGGGCACCAGCACGTAGAGTACCAGATCACGCACCAGGTAGACCAGCACGACCACGGCCACGAACACCCAGCCGCGTCGCTTCAGTAGGCCTCTCCAGCCG
>DATGDE010000168.1:0-14347 GCA_035311125.1 Gemmatimonadales bacterium | reverse complement strand
GATTTGAACACGTCGCTGTCGTCAACGACCTGATCGAAGGGTACGCTCTTGGCGCCCGGAATGTGACCGCGACGGCGCGCATCCCGCGGGCCGCCTTCCATTACGCCGTCATAGAAGCCAGCCGCGCGGGCGTCCACCAGGTCGTACCCTGGGGCCAGGGCATGCGCCCGGACCCACTCGGCGTCGACGATGAACGTGCGGGTGTGGAGTGGGGCGAGTCGGCCCCGCGGGGCCGGTGGCGGCACCTCGGTGGTCGTCGGATGTCCGGCACGGATCCACGCCCCGATGCCGCCGTCCAACATCGAGGTGGACCCACCCAGGCCGGCGTAGTACAACGTGAAATAGACGCGCGTCGCGGAAAAGAACATGTCGCCCGCGTAGTACACGACGATGCGGGAATCACCCGAGATCCCCAATTGCTCCAGCTGAACACGCAGGGATTCCGCCGGCGGCATCTCGAGCGCCAACCCCTCGGGCGATGAGTAGCTCAGCTCCCCACTCAGTTCGCGGGCTCCGGGGATGTGGCGCTGCGCGTATTCCCCCATGCCCACCTCCAGTAGGACCAGGTTCCGGTCGTGCAGATGGGCGGCGAGCCAGGTGGAAGTCACGAGCATCGGCGCGGGCTCGGGGCTGGCGTGGTGTGGAGGCTGCGCCGCACCGAGCAGAAGCGGCAGCAGCAGAGCGAGACGCTTCATGGAAGCCTCGTGTCGGAGGGTCGAGTGTGGCGGGCCGCCCGCAGCATACGAACGTGGCGGCCGGCGCTGGTTGCGGAGCGGTGACGGAGTTGTGTCGGAACTGCGCGGCGGTCAGGAGTCGAGGCGGTAGCCGATCTTCCACACGGTGAGGATGTGTCGCGGGGCGGCGGGATCGTCCTCGAGCTTGCGCCGCAGCTCGGCCACGTGGGTGTCCACGGTGCGGGACACGACCGACGCCCCGTAGCCCCACACCTCGCGCAGCAGATCGTGCCGCGATATGACCGCGCCGTGCCGGCGCACCAGGGCGAGCAGCAGCTCGTAGGCCTTGGGGGGAAGCGTCACCTCCTGCCCCGACTTCGCGACGGTGCGGCGCGCGAGATCGATGCGCACGTCGCCGAAGGTCAACGTCTCCTCGCGCGGCGTCGCGGAGTGCCCCGCCCGGCGCAGCAGCGCGGCGACGCGCTCCAACAGCTCCAGGACGCCGAACGGCTTGGTCACGTACTGGTCGGCGTCGAGCTTGAAGCCGCGGACCTTGTCGGCTTCCTCCGCGCGGGCACTCAGAATGATCACCGGCGTCCGGGACCCGCTGGTGCGCAGCGCGCGCAGCACCTCGAAGCCATCCAGGCCGGGGAGCATGAGGTCGAGGAGAATGAGGTCCGGCGCCCAGCGGACCGCCGCGTCGAGCCCCGCGCGGCCGTCCGGGGTGATGCGGACCTCGTATCCCTCGAGCTTCAGGTTGTACGCGATCCCCTGGGCGAGATCGGCGTTGTCCTCGATCACCAGGATACGCGCGCTCACGCCGAGGTTCCGTTTACCGGTAGCGCCACCACGAACCGCGCCCCGCCCCCCGGGGCATCCTCCACCCAGGCCCGCCCGCCGTGCTGCGCGGCCACCTCGCGCACGATCGTCAGCCCGATGCCGCTGCCGCCCTGATCCACCCCGGTCGTGCCCCGGGCGAACGCGCGCCATACGGCGGCGCGCTCGCTCTGAGGAACGCCTGGGCCGTGATCGGCGACGGCGAGCATGACCTGTCCGTTGTCGCGGTGGACCGAGACGTGGACCGTCTGCCCCGTGGGTCCGTACTTCACCGCGTTGTCGAGCAGATTGAGGAGGATGTGGCGCAGCGCATCGCGGCGCAGCGGAACCGGGGGGACCTGCTCGATGGCGGTCTCGATCGTCGCCTGCCGACTCGCCGCCAACGGGCGAAACTCCTCCACGATATGGTGCGCTTCGGCGGCGAGGTCGGCCGGTTGCGGCGCGGGGCCCGCGTCGCGCCCGATGCGGGAGAAACTGAGCACCTTCTCGACCAGGTGACTGAGCCGCGTCGTCTCGCGATCGACCTGCGCCAGCGCCCAGGCTTGATCCTCCTGGGTCCTGGTCCGTCCCAGCCGGATCGTATCCTGGTAGAGACGGATCTGCGCCAGCGGCGTGCGCAGCTCGTGGCTGACGCTCGCGATCCACTCGGCGCGCAACCCGGCCAGCTCCGCCTCGCGCCGCAACTGCGTCACCGCCACCACCATCAGGGCGGCGGCGAGCAACAACAGGCCGAGCAGGAAGGGGAGGCGCGAGCGCGGCAGACCGCCCACCAGCAGAGAGCCCACCTGGTCCGGCCGGATCGCCGCGTGCACCACGAGCGATCCGTACCGCGGCGACAGCCTGGCCGTCGCGCTGGGAGCCGTCCGCGCCATCGTGTCCGACGCGAAGAAGGTCCCGCCGTCCGGCGCGGCCACCGTCACGGCGATCAGGTCCCGATTCTCCCTGCCGGCTCGAAACGACTCGGGCAACAGCTCGGCATCGTCCATCATCCAGCCCATGACCTTGGCCACCGCCGCCGGCGTGTACTGCGCGCCATAGACCATCGTATCGCCGCGGCTCGTGGGCATCAGGGTGTAGACGAGGAGGCGCGGGCCCTGGGCCAGCGGCAGCACGAGGTAGGTGTAGACGTGGGCTCGGCTCGATTGCTCGCGCGCCCGATCCCGGACGGTCCGTAACACCATGCTGCGGTCGGCGCGCGAGTAGGCGGTGAAGCGATCGGGCGAAACCGGGCCGGCGAGCGGCTGGTCCAGTTCCCATCCCTCACGGGGATCGGCATGCGTGTTGACCGCGCTCTCGAGCACCTCGTGAGCGATCTCGAACCCGAAGAACGTTTCCGGAACCGGACCGTACAGCGGGCGATGGCAATAGCAGCGGTCGTTCCAGGGCAGGTAGCGCGCCAGGTCGCTCGCGGTAGGAACGGTGGGATACGTATGCAGGGCTTCGCCGTGATTGACGGCGCCGATCGCCTCCTGCGCCACGGTGCGCAGCGCGTCCTCGAGATGCTGCCCGTACGACCACGCGGCGAAGGAGGCGTACTCCCGGAGCGCCCGGTCGGCGACCGCGCGATTGCTGCGGGACACGCGCACCGCGTTGAGCCCGGCCACCGCAGTCACACCGATGCTCGCGAGCAGCAGCACGATCGGCCAACGTGCGCGCCAGTGTGTCACTATCGAGAGCTGCGGACGCATCGCGGCCCGGAATATGCCGCGTGTGACGTTGCCGGAACAGCGTCCCAGTTGTGTCGAAACTGTTACGGCCTCGCCTTCGCCCGCAGGATGCGCTTGCGCTCCTTCGTGTAGAACCACCAGGGGCAAGCCGGCGCCCCTTCCATGAAGCGCACCGCGGCAATGAACACGTCTAGCACGCACGGGTCCAGACGCTCGCCGGTCGCCTCGCACAGCGCGTCGTACAAGGCGTAGGGATCCTTCCCCGGGAGGTCGGCCGGGAACCGGACGCCCACCTGTCGCAGGTCTGCGGCGAGTGACGGCCCGACGTTGCGAATCTGCTCGAGGCGCGTCAGCGATCCGCGCGGCATCCTCATGCCCCTCCCTCCGCGGCGAACTGCGCGAAGCCGACGGTGTTGCCCCCCGGCTCACGCACGTACAGCTCCGTGCTGCCATAGAACGTCTTGTGGCGAGGCTTCACGACCGGGGCGCCGGAAACCGCACGCTCCACGCTGTCGAGATCCGGCACGGTGATGAAGAGCGCCGTGGAATGCCCGACCAGCTCGCTCGCGGAGCCCGGACTGTCCGCCAGAACGCTGGCGCGGGTCTGGTACATGATCTCGATCCCGTCCTTCTCCGCGCTGGCGAAGACGAGCTTGCCGTCCGGGCCCGGGACCTGGTTCTTGGCCGTGAACCCCAGGCGATCCACCCAGAACGCCAGACACGGCTCCACGGAGTCGACGATGAGAACGGGGGCGAGGTGTGTGAGACGGACAGCGGCGGCCATGGCAGGCTCCTCTCGGTTTGGGACCTCAAGTCTAGCCGTTACCAGGGCCGCCGTATTGAAGGAATCCGACAGGCCGGTTCCCTCCTTGGCCTACTGCCCGACGGTGAAGTCGATGCGCTTCAGAACCGCGCCTCCAGCATCGCGGATTTCCACGTGCCAGGGCCCGGTCCAATCCGCAGGGACGGTTTTCCGGCTCCAGGTGCGCCAGGGCGACCCGCGCGCCGTCAGCTCGACGTCAGCCACCTGTTGGTCGCCATGGAACCACACATGGTGAATCGTGCCCGGCGCGGCGGCCGAGGCGCCCTCGATCTGGGTGAAGCACACCAGCCCGCCGACGTCCGCGGGGAAGGCGGCGCCGGTGTCCTGCGGCGCGCGATCGGCCACCGAGCGGGCCACGACGCCGAGGGCGACCGAGAGGGTGGCGCCGCCTTGGGCGGCAGCGGCGGCGGCCCGGGTGGAGTCTTGCGCGGCCAACGGACTGGCCACGGCTGCGAGCAGGAGCAGGCTGAGCGTTCTGGTCATGACGGTCCCGGAGAATAGGGTCGCCGCTTGTACGACGGCGCACCGTTCCGGTTCCGGCAAACACGCGCAGCCATGGCAGGCGTGACCCCGATCACCCCTTGCACGCCGGTGGCCCGAAGGGGTTGCCGCCGGCCGCCGCTACGGGCGCCGCCGGTCGTGGCCAGGTGTTGTCGTCCACGTTCCGGTCGGGAAAGCGGCACTGCGGATCGAGCACGATGCGTTCGATCTTCCGTGCACCGAAAGCGAGCCTGGCCTCGAACGTCCGGCTCCCGGAGAACCAGACGTCCACCGGATAGCGCACAATGGCCGTGGAATCGTCCACGACGGAAGCGTTCGCCATCTTCTTCAGCGCCGGCCCGTGCGGCGCGAAGTGCACCGCCAGCACCACCGGCGAGGGCATCTGACCGTCCTGTCGCACGGTGACGGTCGTGCGCGCGCCCGCGGTACGCACGTTGGCGATGGAGCCCTCCACCGCATCGGTGGTGAACAGCCACGAGTACCAGAACCACCCGAGGTCCTGGTGCAACGCGTTGTCCATGAAGAAGGCATAGTCCCACGGCGAGGGATGCTTGAACCGCCACGCTGCGGCGTACTCGCTCATCGCGCGCCACACCGCGCTGTCGCCCACGATGCCGCCGAGCATCGAGAGCATCATCGGCGCCTTGAGGTACGCCTGGAACCCGTACATCGGCCCGCCGTAGTTGGCGTCCCACATGAGCGGCGCCTCGTGCTCGTCCCCGCTGATGCTGCCGTAGCGCTGCCCCCAGCCGTCGAGATCGACCGGCTGATGCTGCCGGTCGTCGCGCGACAGGATATTCATGTACTGATTGAAGCCCTCATCCATGAAGCCATACCAGGTCTCGTTGACCCCCAGCATCATCGGCCACCACTGATGGCCGGTCTCGTGGTCCGAGGCACCGGTGCTGGACATGATGAACATCGGGTACTCCATGCCGAGCTCCGGCCCGTCCACCATGGTCAGCGTCGGGAAGGCGTACGGAATCCACAGTCGCGAGTAGTACTCCAGGGCGTGCCGGACGGTGGGCCCCGCACCGGCGTACTGCTGCTCGTGTCCCGGGAGATACATGATGTTGACGGGAATGGCGCCCTTGCCGGGGATGTCGGCGTGCGTCGCATCCCATACGAACTCGTTCGACGTCGCCCAGGCGACGTCGCCGGCCGTGTCGGCGACGAAATGCCACACGAGGCGATCGCCGGCCGCGGTCGCCTTGCCCGGTCCGAATTCGTCGGGACCGGAGATCCGCACGGTGGAGTCGGCCGCGAACACATGCGTCAGACGCTCCCGCTCCGGGGCCGAGAGCACCGCCTCCGGGTTCTGCAGCAGCCCCGTCGCGCCCACCAGCCAGCCGGCGGGAAGGTCGAGCTGAACGTCGAACCGCCCGAAGTTGTTGTAGAACTCCGAGGCCCCGAGGTAGGGATCGGTGTCCCAGCCGCCGGGGCGCAGGTCGTCGAACATCGCCACGCGCGGATACCATTGGGCGACCTGGTAAAGCGAATCCCCCCAAGCCCCCATGCGGACGCCGCGCGCCTGCGGCGCGACCTTCGGCACGGTGAAGTGCCAGTCCGCCTCGAGCGTGACGCTGTCGTGCGCGGCAACCGGGTTCGGCAGCGTGACCGTCGCGACCGTCTGTGTGGTGTCGTAGACGGCGAGCGTGACCGGCGGCGGTTCTCCGTTCGGCCCCCGGCGGAACACCCGTGGCGGCGGCGTGAGGTTGACCGGCTGGCCGTCCACACTCATCGTCGTCAGCTGCATCCCGTCGGTGATCTGCGTAACGACCTCGGCGCGCGGCACGTTGGCGGCGAACAGGTTCTGGTCGAGCCGCAGCACGATCCGGCTCATGGCCGAGTCGCTGTTGTTCCGCACCACCACTCGCTCGTGTCCGGTCAACACGCCGGTGGCCGGCTCGAATCGGGCCGCGATCGTGTACTCGGTCCACAGCTGCCAGTACCGGGACCCCGGGCGGCCGGAGGAATCCCGGGTCCCCGCGGCGAAGGCACGGCGGATCATGTTGGTCATCGGGATGTCGCGCCGGACGGCGCGGGGGGGGTACTTCGGCGTGGCCTGGGAGGAGACAGTGATGGGGGAGGCGCCGAGCATGCCGCACAGCGTCAGGGCACACGAGAAACGCGTACGCATCGCATCTCCTTGCTTGGAGTACTGGCGGCTATGCTTTCCCCGTCAACATTGGTTCGACCCGGATAAGGATAGTACGATGCGACTGACCTCGATGTTGGTTGCGGGTTGCCTCGCGGCCTGTGCCGCCCCGGCTCCCCCCGTCCCCACTCCCGCTCCCGCCCCAGCCCCCACGACGGCTCAGCTTCCCACCGCCTTGCGCTGGATGCGCCGCTCCGCCGAGTACCGCGGGCTCGCCCGCCAGACATACGCCTTCGCCGCTCAGCGGCTCGACACGCTGACGCGTGGCCTCGGCGCAGGACGCTGGGCTGTCATCCTCGACGCCGACGAGACGGTGCTGGACAACAGCGAGTACGAGCGGCGTCGCGCCAGCGTGGACAGCGGCTACAGCGACGCGAGCTGGGCGGCGTGGGTGCGGGAGCGGGCTGCGGGTGCGGTGCCCGGCGCCGTCCGGTTCACCGCGACGGTCAGGGGTCTCGGCGGACGCGTCGTGATCGTCACCAATCGTGCGGATTCCCTCTGCGCGGACACCCGCGGCAATCTCGCTGCCGCCGGCATCGCGACCGACCTCGTCCTGTGCATGCCCCCGGGGGAATCGGACAAGAACCCGCGCTTCGAGCGCGTGCAACAAGGGACCGCCGCGCCCGGCCTGCCGGCCCTGACCGTGATCGAATGGATCGGCGACAACATCCAGGACTTCCCTCATCTGACCCAGGCCGCTCGCAGCGACTCGACGGCGCTCGCAGAATTCGGGCACCGGTTCTTCCTGTTGCCCAACCCGGTGTATGGCTCCTGGGAACGGAACCAGGAGCCCTGACCGGCCGGCGCGCTGCTCAGCGCTGCCTGATGAACGTCCCGTCGCGCAGCTCGGCGTAGGCCTGCTGCAACTCTTCCCGTGTGTTCATCACGATGGGACCGTACCACGCGACCGGCTCCTCGATCGGCTTGCCCGACACGAGCAGGAACCGGATCCCCTGCTCACCCGCCTGGACTGTGACCTCGTCGCCGCGGTCGAACAACACGAGCGAGCGGTTGCCCGTTTCGTCCCGCACGGGCCCGGCATCGGCAGCGCCGACCCGCTCCGTGAGAGCCCCAAATGGCTGCGAGGCCTCGCGGAAGGTGCCGCTGCCGTCGAATACGTAGGCGAAGGCGTGACGGCCCGTCTCGACCGGCAGCGTCTTGCGCTTGCCCGGCGGCACCCAGACATCGAGATAGCGGGGGTCCGCGGCGACGCCCTTGACCGGGCCGCTCTTCCCCCAGAACTCCCCGCACACCACCCGCACCTGCGTCCCGTCGTCGTCGGTGATCTCGGGGATGTCGCGGGCCGCGATGTCCTGGTAGCGGGGGGCGGTCATCTTGAGCGACGCGGGCAGGTTCGCCCACAGCTGGAAGCCGTGCATCTTCCCCTGCGGGTCGCCCTGCGGCATCTCCTGATGGAGGATCCCGCTGCCGGCGGTCATCCACTGGACGTCGCCGGCGCCCAGCGTGCCCCGATTGCCGAGGCTGTCGCCGTGGTTGACCGTACCCTTGAGCACGTAGGTAATGGTTTCGATGCCGCGATGCGGATGCCACGGGAACCCGGCGAGAAAGTCCTCGGGGCGCTCGTTGCGGAAATCGTCGAACAGGAGGAAGGGATCGTAGTCGCCTGTATCACCGAACCCGAAGGCGCGGCGCAGTTTCACACCGGCCCCTTCGATGGTGGGGGTCGCTTGCACGATGCGTTTGATCGGTCGAATCGACACGGCTGCTCCTTGGACGTTGCCCGCTGAATAACGAGGCGGTGGGGCGCGGAGTTCCGGTTGCCGGACCCGCGGCGGCAGTCAAATTAGGCCCGATGGCCGATATCTATCACGATCTTCCGATCAAGGCACCGCCCGAACGCGTGTACGCGGCGGTCAGCACCCCCCAGGGACTGGACGCCTGGTGGACCAAGCGCTCGTCAGGCCGGCCGTCGGAGGGGATGGAATACGAGTTGTGGTTCGGGCCGGAGTTCGACTGGCGCGCGCGCGTGACCCGGGCCGCCGCCCCTTCGGACTTCGAGCTGCAGCTCACCCGGGCCGATCCCGACTGGCTCGACACGCGCGTCCGCTTCCGCCTCGAGCGCAGCGGCGACGCCACCTTCGTTCGGTTCTCCCACACCGGATGGCCCACACCCAACGAGCACTGGCGCATCTCCTGTTACTGCTGGGCGATGTACCTGCGGATCCTGCGACGCTACCTCGAGCACGGGGAGATGGTGCCTTACGAGCGGCGGCTGGACGTCTAGCGCTCCGGCCGGGGGGCGAGCCGGCGGAGAAACGCGCCGGGGGCGTTGAGGAAGTCCCGCATCAGCGTCACGTGTTCCAGATCGCCATAGGCGACGGTGGCCACCGGCACTCGGTCGAAGCTGTAGATGACGGCACCCGGGAACGCGAGCAGGATCGGCGAGTGCGTCGCGATGACGAACTGCGCATCCTGCTCGACCATCTCGAGCAAGACCGCGACCAGACCCAGCTGATTCTGCGGCGAGAGCGGCGCCTCGGGCTCGTCCATCAGATACAGCCCGCCAGGGACGAAGCGCTGCTGGAACAGATTGACGAAGGCCTGGCCGTGGGAGCGCGCATCGGGGTCGCGACCGTAGCGCCGCTCCATCTCATGCAGTGACTTCAGGACCGGAAGCGCCGCGAGGCCTTTGGCGTAACCGGATCGGTCCTTGTATTGCCCGTCCAAGGCCGCCAGGTCCCGCTCGAAGTCGGCCCGCTCGACCGAGAGCCGCCGCTGAAAACCGAAGAAATCTTCGGCACGCAGGAAGAACCCACGGTGCGTGCGCTTCCCCCAGGTGAGCTGCAGCGCATCCGCCAGGCTGCGCTGGGCGTCCAGCGTCGCATCCCGTTCGAGATCGCTCGAGCCGACCGTGGGAAGCCGGGCGGCGGCGGCGATCCCTTCGAGCAGCGTGGATTTTCCCGAGCCATTCTCGCCCACGAAGAACGTCATCCGGGCGGACAGGTCGAGCGGCTCGAGCGTCCGGATGGCCGGCACCGAGAAGGGAAACGCGGCCGCGTCGACGGGCGGCCGCCTCAGGGCGACACGCAGCAGGTGGGGCACGAGGCTTAGTGATCGCCCGCCCCGTGCCCCGCGTCAACCGCCTGCTCGCCCGCTAGTCGCCCGATTTCTCTTCGCGGCTCTCGTGAGGCCGGTACACCACCGTCACGGGACCATCGAGCCGGACGCGGAGCCGCTGCCCCGCCGGCAGCACGATATGCCCGCCTTCCGTGGCCACGGCGACGCCCGTGCCGACCGCGGCACCCACCACCGCGCCCTTCACGGTTCCGCCCTTCCCGCCGACGATGCGCCCCAGGATCGCACCGGCCACCGTCCCACCCCCGATTTGCGCGGCGCTCTTGCCGGCGTCGCTCTTGCCGGACACGTGGAACGGCTGGGCCGAGATCGGGCGGCGTTCGCCATCGACCACGATCTCGGTGAAGCTCAACCCGAGCTGCGGCGCGCCCGCAATCCGACCGCCGCCCTTCGCCTCCGTCACCGTACCACGGATCCGCACGCCCGCGGGGATTTCGGCACCCTCACCGAGGCGGATGGGGTCGACCGTGCGCAGCTCGACGTTATCGCCCACGCGGTTGCGCTCGGTGGATACGTCCCGCTCCAGCGCGGCGACGAGGGCCGTACCCGCAGGAATCGTCACCGTCCGCCTCCCGCGCCCCCGGCCCAGCACCACGGCCGACGCGAGTCCTACACCCAGCAGCGCGAATATCGCGACGCGCAGGCTCTTCGTTGGTATCGTCATGGTCGCCTCCTTCATCGCGAGGGACACCGTTCGAGACGACCGCTCCTACCGCGGGCGGCGCATAGTGTTCCCCGCAGCGATGCTACCGTCCGCCCGCCGTGTCGGGCACTCCCGCCCGTGCCGTTGCGCTCCCCCGGGTGGCCCGGGCATCGTTCAGGAGTCCTTCAGCCTGGAGCCCGCATGCCCCGCGTCGACGCCGACGAGCCTCTGCGCACCCTTCCCAGCGACCCCGTCGCGGAGCGGTTGCTGCGCGCCCGCACGATCATCATCAGCGGCGAGATCAATCAGCAGCTCGCCGCCGCCGTCTCCGGGCAGTTGCTGGCGCTCTCGGCCGAGTCGGACGAAGACATCACGGTGTACCTGAACTCGCAGGGTGGCCACGTCGAAGCGGGCGACACGATTCACGACCTGCTGCGGTTCGTCCGGCCCCACATCCGGATGGTCGGCACCGGCTGGGTGGCCAGCATCGCGGCCCTGATCTACCTGGCCGTGCCGCGCGAGCGGCGGTTCTGCCTCCCCAACACGCGGTTCCTGCTGCATCAACCCGCCGGGGGAGCGGGCGGATCGGCGAGCGACATCGAGATCGAGGCGCGGGAGATCCTGCGCATGCGCGACCGGCTGAACCGCATCGTGGCCCGCGAGACCGGTCAGCCGCTGGAGCGGATCGAGGAAGACACGCGGCGCAACTTCTGGCTCGACGCGGACGCCGCCGTGCGCTACGGCATCGTCGGCCACGTCGTCGAGCATGTGGACCAGCTGGACGCGCCGCCCGCCGCCTGACGTGCCGACCGCGGCGGCCCGTTTCCCCGAGACCACGCGGCTCGAGACGTTTTCCGACGGCGTGTTCGCGATCGCGATCACGCTGCTCGTGCTCGAGATCCCCGTGCCGACGGAGGCGGACGTCGCCGCCGCCCGGGGGCTCTGGCCCGCCCTGGGGTCACACTGGTCGTCGTTTCTGGGCTACGCGATCAGCTTCGTCACGATCGGCATCATGTGGGCGAATCACCATAGCATCTTCCAGTACGTCCGCCGCACGGATCGCCGCTTCCTGCTCGTCAACGTCCTGTTCCTGATGGGGATCGCCTTTCTGCCGTTCCCCACGGCCGTCCTGGCCGCGCATCTTCCCGACGCCTCCTCCCGGGTCGCGGCCACGATGTTCTACGGGACCACGCTGGTCGCGATCGCCATCCTGTTCAACGCCGTCTGGTGGGCGGGCACCTGGAAGGGTCGCCTGCTGGGCAGCGACATCGATCGCGACGGGGTCCGGGTGATCACCGAGCGCTACCGCCTCGGCCCGATCAGCTACCTCGTGGCCCTGGGGGTAGCCCCGCTTTCGGTGTGGCTCAGCCTCGGCATTCACCTGGCGCTGGCGTTGTTCTTCTCCCGCGGCGAACGGCCCGGAGCTTGAGCGACACCGTCGGCCGCATCCGCGTCGGCCGCTCGGGTGCGATCTGGTTCGATGACGCGCCCGTGACCCTCGATGCGCTGGTCCCGCTGCTGCAGGTGCTGCGGTCCGCCGGTGGGGTCGTGTGGTACTACCGCGAGCCGGTGGACGAGGAGCCCGTGCCGGAAGCGATGGCCGTCGTCCGCCTGGTGGTCGAGCACCGCCTGCCGATCTCGATGTCCACCCGCCCCGATTTCGCCGACGTCGTGCTTCCCGACGGCAGTACGGCCCCGCGCGCCGGCCCACACACGCTGAGCTGACCGCCCAAGGGGGACGAGAGCGCGCCAGTGCCGGAGCTGCCCGACATCGCCCTGTACCTCCACGCGCTCACGCCGCGTATCCTCGACGCTCCGCTGGAGCGCCTGCGCATCGGGAGCCCGTTCGTGCTGCGCTCGGTCGACCCTGCCCCCTCCGAGATCGAGGGCCGCATCGTGCGCCGCCTCGGGCGGCTCGGCAAGCGGATCCTCTTGGAGCTGGACGGCGAGTACTTCGCGGTCCTGCACCTCATGATCGCCGGCCGGCTCCGCTGGCGCTCTCCGGGCGCGCCGATCCCCGGCCGGGCCGGCCTCGCCGCCTTCGACTTTCCGTCCGGCACCCTGCTCTTCACGGAAGCCGGCGTGAAGCACCGCGCCTCCCTGCATCTGGTGCGGGGAGCGCGGGCGCTCGCCGCGCACGACCCCGGCGGCCTCGACGTCCTCGCCGCCACCGGCCCGGAATTCCGGGCCGCGCTGCTGCGCGAATCGCACACCCTCAAGCGGGCGCTCACCGACCCGCGCCTGTTCGACGGCATCGGCAATGCCTACTCGGACGAGATCCTCCACGCGGCCCGGCTCTCGCCCCTGAAGCTCACCGGCCAGCTCAGCGAGGAGGAGATCGTCCGGCTGCACCGCTCGGCACGTGACACGCTGACCGCCTGGATCTCCCGCCTGCAGGCGGAGGGGGGCGACGCCTTCCCCGAAAAGGTCACCGCGTTTCGCGAGGGGATGGCCGTACATGGACGGTACCGGCAGCCCTGCCCGGACTGCGGCGCGCCGGTGCAGCGCATCCGCTACGCCGCCAATGAAGCGAACTACTGCGCCCGCTGCCAGACCGAGGGTCGCGTGCTCGCCGATCGCGCGTTGTCACGCTTGCTGCGCGAAGACTGGCCGCGCTCGCTCGAGGCGTGGGAGCGGCGCGTTCGCCTCGAACCCGATCCCCCGTGACGCGGCTCACACGACTCCCGGCAGTCTGCGGAATGCCGATCCTTCGATCGTCGGCGCGCACGTATGGAACTATTCGCGCGAGCGCGATACCATCCATGGATGCGAGTGAGGCTCCTGAACCTGACCGCCCGGATCGGCGCAGCGGTCGTTGCGCTCGCGTGCGGGAACGCCAATTCCCCGTCGACGACGGGCGGCGGCGGAAATGGCGGCGGTGGCGGTGGAGGCCCCCTGCCGCACTTCAGCCACGCGGTGATCGTCGTGGAGGAGAACCACGATTTCGCGCAGGCCGACAGCGCGCACATGCCCTACCTGCACTCGCTGATGGCGCAGTATGGATACGCCACGCAGTACTACGCCAACACGCACCCCTCGATCGGCAACTACTTCATGCTGACCACGGGGCAGATCATCACGAACAACGACAGCTACTCGGCGACGATCACCGACGACAACATCGTGCGCCACCTGCTGGCGGCCGGGAAGACGTGGAAATCCTACGCGGAGGATCTCCCCTCGGTCGGCTACACCGGACAGAAGTCCGGCAATTACGCGCGCAAGCACAACCCGCTGTCGTTCTTCTCCGACGTGGTGAACGACTCCGCCCAGCTCGAGCGGCTCGTGCCCTTCACGCAGTTTGCCACCGACCTGGCGGGCGACACGCTGCCGGACTACGCCTTCGTCGTCCCCAACCTCTGTAACGACGCGCACGACTGCACTTTGGAGACGGCCGACGCCTGGCTCCAGACCAGCCTCGCCCCGCTGCTGGCCAGTCCGTCGTTCCAAGCCGACGGGTTGCTCGTCATCGTCTTTGACGAGGCGGACACCGACAACACGCACGGCGGGGGCCGGGTCGTCTGGACCGCCATCAGCCCCAAGGCGAAGCGCGGCTTCACGTCCGCCGGCTTGTACCAGCATGAGAACACGCTGCGGCTCATGGCCGAAGGACTGGGCCTGACGACCTTCCCCGGAGCCGCGGCAACGGCGTCCAACATGTCCGAGTTCTTCACTCCCTGAGCCCATGCCCTACATCACCTCCATGGAGTCCGTCGTCATGAGACCCCAATTGCGTCGCGGTAAGAGGGTGGTCGCCCTGGCCGCCGCCGGCGCTCTGCTTGCCGCTTGCAGCGATCGCATGTCCCCGCCAGCGCCGCCGCTGTCGCAGGCACAGGCGGACAGCATCGGGGCGGTGGTCACGGCGGACGTCGAGAACGAGCTCGACGCCGGAACCGCGGCCAGCGGCATCGGCTTCGTGCCGGGCGCGCCGTTCTCCGGATCCCCGCT
>DATGDE010000167.1:0-20293 GCA_035311125.1 Gemmatimonadales bacterium | reverse complement strand
TCGGTGGTCCCTCCCCAGGAAGTGCTACCGCCGCCGGCGAGAGCCCCCGCGACCATCACAGCCCCGATGACCCCGACCAGGAGGAGGGTCTTGCCCGTGTCGCCCTCGTGGACTTCCACGGCCTTCACGTCGGCGAGCGCGATGGCAACGCGTGGCAGCAGCGTTCCGGGCTTCGCCACTCCGGTCGTGCCCACGAGGCTGTCACCCTCGATCCGGGGCTGCTGCAGCTCGATGCGGCTCCCGTCCTGGCGCACGACGCGCAACTTCCGAGGTTGCTTCGTCGCGATGACCTGCTGGGGAGGGGTGGATTGGGTGTGCCAGGCGGTGCAGGCGGGCAGGTAGCAGGCCAGGAGCAACGCCGCCGTGGCGCGAAACGGGGCCGGACGCCAATTGCCGAACCGGATCATGGTGCCTCCGAGAGTAGATCGGCAGTGTGGCGCGTACGGGATTAAGGCGTGCTGAAGCCGGGATGAGAAGGAAAGGCGGAGAGAGATGCGAAGAGTCAGCGCAGGCGCCGAGGGCGGCATCGTGCGGCGGCTCCGCGGACCTACACGAACAGCACCAGGCCGTACTCCCCGATCGCACTGAACCCCAACCCCCGGTAGGCCCGCTTCGCATCTTCCCGCTCGGCGAACAGCACCGCGCGCGCGACGCCACGGGAGCGGGCGTCGAGCAGCGAGCCCGCCACGACCGCGCGACCATAGCCCCGCCCCCGCAGCTCGGGCGGCGTCCACACCCCACCGATCTGCACGATGTCGGGCAGCGCGGCGTTGAATGCCGAGTAGGCGACGGGGCGGCCGGCGTCGAGGAGCAGCCAGTGCTGCCGGCGCTCGTGCACCAGTCGCATGAGCGCCGCCGCCTCGTCACGCAGCCCGGGGCCGGGGGCGCGGTGCAGCGCCTCGATCATGAAGTCCCCGCGCCAACCGATGACGAGATCCAGCTCGTCGTCACGTGGCGGGCGGCAGCGCCAGCGCCCGTCGGCCAGCGGCACCGGGACGATGAGATCGGCGAGGTCGAGTGTGAACAGCTCCTCGCGGCCGAACTTGGGGCCGGGGCGATCGCCGAGCCCCAGCGCGGCGCGCGCGGCGGCTACCTGGTCGGCCGGCCCCGAAATGCCGGTGACCTCACGGCCCGAGTGCCGCACGACGGCTCGCGCCACGGAGTCCAACTGGCTGGGCGCCTGCACCAGGACCATCCCGTTCCAGCAGTGCGCCGCCACGGCGACGATCCGCTCGCCGTCGAACGCCGCCACATACTGGGCTTCGAGCGGGTTGCCGTGGTACTCGAGACCCGCCGCGCGCGCGTTGGCGCGCAGGAACATGGAGGAGTCGGCGTGCGGCTTCAGAAACGTCTCGAGGGCCGGCTCGTCGCCGGGAGTGAGCGCCCGGATCTCCAAGGGGCCTTGCCGCCTCCCGGTCAGTGGATTGCGCGGACGGCCTCCGCCACCGCGCCGATGCGCTCCGTCAGCCGTCCCAACTCCCGTTCCGCCGTGGCCCAGTCGCCCCGATCCACTGCCTCACGAACGCCCGGCAGCTCCATCGCCGCATAGGTGTACTTCGGCGCGTACAGGGCATGCTGAAACCATGGACGTCCCGGAATCCCTCCCGGGAGCAGCCAGACCTGCTCCACCGCCCGGAGCATCCCGTTGAGGCGGTCGCGACCAGCCGTATCGGCCCGTTCGAGCGACCGCCGCATCGTGATCTCCAGGTCGCCGGCGGCGACCTTCCACCTGCGTTGTGCCGCTCTGGCCGCGGAAAGATCGAGATGGTCGCTCACCCCCGGTACCTGGCTCAGCTCGTCCAGGAACCGACCCACGAGGTCAGCGTACCGCGAGAAATCGAGCGGCAGGACTTCCGCGTTGGCCAGCCGCAGCGCCATCCTGCCCCACACGTCGGCCATGGTGGTCATGTACCGAAAGCCGGGGTCACCGAAGTGGGTCATCCAGTACGCGTCGTCGTACTGGGAGTGGTATACGCCGTAGGGGCCGTCGAAACTCATGTCCACGATCGGCAGGCCCAGGAAGTTGAGGAACACCGTGTAGTCGGAGCCACTCCCGAGCTTGTTCTCGACCAGGTCGAGTGAATCCGCGTTGGTCGGAGGGCTCTGGCCCCACTTCTGGCGGGCCCACGCCTCGAGGATGGTGCCACCGGCGGGATCAGCCACGTCGCGTGCCGTCTCGACGATCAGCGGATTGAGCGTGGCGACGGCGCCCGCCGCGAAGTTGGGGCCGCTGGTGGAGCCGTCCACGTTGAGATAGGCGACGGCCGAGCCACCCAATTCCCGCGCGAACTGCTCGCCCCACTCGGTCGAGCCGGTGAGGTGCCACTCCTCGGCGTCCCAGCTGGCCAGCACGACGCTCCGCTTCGGCCGATGTCCCTCGCGCGCCAGTTGACCGAGCGTCCGGGCCAGCTCCATTTCCGTAGCGGTGCCGCTGCTCGGATCCACGGCGCCGTAGACCCAGGCATCCCGGTGATTACCCAGCACCACCGTCTGCTCGGGATGCTCGGCGCCCCTGATTCGCCCTTCCACTACCCAGATGGAACGGGTGCGATCGTCCATCTTCACATTCACCCGGACCGTTGCCGGGCCGGCACCCACCCGGTACGTGAAGGGGAGTGCGCCCTGCCAAGCCGGCGGAGCGACCGGCCCAGTCAGCGCCTTCAGCAGAGGAGCAGCATCATTGGCCGAGATCGGGACGGCAATGATCTTGGGAACGGAGGTGGCTGCCGCGACTGGAATCCGCCGGGCGCCGTCCAGCGAGGCCCAGCCCGGCGTCAGCGGATCGCCGGGGATGATGAAGTCGTAGGTGATGGCCCCGCGCTGGATGTGGCTCTCCGGTCCCCACGGTCCGTTGGGGAACGTGAGTCCTTTGCGGTATCCGTCCTCCTGTGGATCGGAGTAGATCAGCAGAGCCTTGAGTCCTCGCCGCTCCGCCGTCAGCGCCTTGAAGCCGCGGTAGCTGTACGGATTGGAATAGCGGACAATGGCGATCTTGCCGCGAAGATCGATCCCCTGGGCCTCGAGCCAGTCGTAGTCGCTGGGATTGCCGCTGCTGGCGTAGATCAGCTCGCCGGTCACGTCGCCGGAGGCGGACATGCCGAGATAGGTGAGCGCGGGTCCGACGCAGCCGTGGGGATCCTCGGGGTAGCAGTCCTCCTTGAGCGAAGCTTCGAATCGGGTCGGTGATTCCATCGTGACACTGATCTGCTCTGGCCAGGGCAGCAGCACATCGTAGCGATGCAGCCGCACGTCCTCCAGCCCGTACGCGCGCCACCGCGCTGCCATCCACTCGGCCAACCACCGGTTGCGCTCGGTACCGGCCGGATGGGGCTCGGCGGTCAGCACTTGGAAGTAGGTCCCGGTGGAATCACGGCTGAGCAAGGCGGCGAGGCGGTCCTCGACCTCGTGCTGTCGCCGGGCGGCGGCTGCTGAGAATCCGGTGATCGGCCTCGCGGCAATGTCCTGCGCCCGGACTCCACCGGCGAGCAGGCTCATCACCGCCAGCGCAGACCGGATTGCGCGAGATGGGACGGACCGGCAGACTGCAGGGTTGATGACGACTCCTGTCGGAAGGCGGATTTCCGCCCTGACCAAGCTATCCCTGGCGGGGATCTTTGCCACGGGGTGCTCCTCGGCCCATCGGATCGATCTCGTGCTGTCCGTGGGGAAAGTCGTCACGCTGGATTCCCTGTCCGCGAGTCCGACGGCAGTGGCCATCGGGAACGGTCGGATCGTGGCGGTGGGGGACTCCACCCTGGTGTCCGCCGCCGGTTCCGGTACCAGAGTGGTCAAGCTCGATGGCGCGGTGGTGGCTCCAGCCCTGATCGATCATCACGTCCATCTGTTCAATGTCGGCCTGGTCCTGCTCAACGACCGCGACCACGGCCGGTTGCTGCTCGATCTGGGCGGCGCCACGAGCCTCGCGGAGGTCGCCCGGCGGATCAGGGCCCGGACGAGGACGGCGCCGTCCGGGGCGTGGATCGTGGGTGGAGGCTGGAGCCAGGCTGCCTGGGGGTCTCAGGCGCTGCCCACCAACGAAGTACTGAACGCAGCGGCGCCGGGCAATCCTGTATACCTCGCGCGGAGCGACGGGCACGCGGGATGGCTCAATGCAAAGGCGCTGTCGCTGGCGGGCATCACAGCCGCAACGCCCGATCCGTATGGTGGCACCATCATCCGTGATCGGTCCGGAGCGCCGACCGGCATCCTGCTCGAGCGGGCCAACGAGCTGGTGACCCCGCTGGTGCCGGCGGTCTCGGACCAGGATGTGATGGCCGCGTTCCGGCTCGGCGCCCAGGCGCTCGCCGCCCGAGGCGTGGTGGAGGTGTACGATGCAGGCGTGCTGCCGGTGCCGGGACTGGTCGCGCTCAATGCCGATTTCGGACGGTATCTGGCACTGCTGCGGCGGGCTGATTCGCTCGACCCACTGCACCTGCGCGTGAACCTGATGATCCCGGCGCCGAGTGCGTTGGCCGATTCGCTGCTGGCCGCACGGGATATGAACCGTGTCCTCTCCCCGCGACTCCGGATCACCCACCTGAAGCTGTTCGCCGATGGCACGCTCGGCAGCCGGGGTGCCGCGCTCACCCATCCGTATGCCGATGACCCGGCCACGCACGGCGTGCCGCGGATGACGGCGGAGGAGATCACCGGCCTGGCGCTGCGCGCCGTGGACCGGGGTCTGGGTGTCGCGATTCACGCCATCGGTGACGAGGCGGTGAAACGCGCGCTCGATGCCTGCGAGGCGGTACTCGCCCGGCGCCCGGGGCTGGACCCCACCCGACTCCGGATCGAGCACTTCTCGTACGCGAGAGAGGAAGACTTTGGCCGTGCGGTCCGGCTCGGCGTGGTGCTCTCGATTCAGTCCAACTTCAACTCCACCGTGACGGACAACCCGACGTTCGGGGGGATGCGGGTCGGTGCAGCAAACGACACCCGGGTGTACGCCTGGAACCGTCTGGAACGAATGGGGGCACGGCTGGTGGAGGGATCGGACTACTTCACGCGGCCGGGCCCGCCGCTGGCGGGGTTCGTGGCGGCGCTGACCCTGCACAATGCGGTAGGCGACGGGCGGCCCGACGCCGAGGCTCGACTGGTGGCGTATCGGATGCAGGTGGGCGACGCGAGCCTCCGGCCCGGCGCACCGGCCGACCTCGTGATCTTGAGCGGCAATCCGCTTACCGCCCCGCGTGACAGTCTGGCCGGCATCAAAGTGCTCGCCACCATCAACTTCGGCCGGCTGAACCTGCCAGTCCTCACGGCCCCTTGGCCGTCACCGTGAACACCCCGCCGTCGCTGCGCCCGTTCACGCCGGGGTTGTACATCTCCTCCGCTTGCACCGGCGGCCGTACGAACACCCCGGGCGTCGTGGCGCGGGCCACGTAGCTCATGGTATACGTGCCGGGCCAGAGCGTCGTCGCGACGTACACGACCCGGTCGTCGCGCAGCTCGCGATGGTCCCACGGCGACCACCAGCCGTACTCCCAGTAGCCGTAGTACCAGCCGGCCGCCTCTGCGCCGGATACCTGCTGCTCCTCTTCGTCGGGATTCTCCTCCTGGGCCCCGCCCGCCTGCGGCGCCACCGGAGGCAGGCCCGCGCCCAGCAGCGAGATGTCCACCGCCTCGAGGCCGGCCGGCAATGCGTCGTCCACCACGATGAAGTTGCGCAGCGTAGGGATGGTGACGCGCAGCTTGACGCGCACGAGGTCGCCCTCGACGGCGCGGGTAATGGGGGTGGGCGCATCGTAGCGCTCGTACCAGCGCTCCACCCGGATCCCGGCGTCCGAGGGTCTCACGGGGCGCGCCTGCGGCACCTCGCGCACCGTCAGATAATAGAAGACCGGGGCCCCCGTTCCCGCGGCCGAGAGCGAGACCTGCAGCGCCTGTTTGCCGTCGGGACGGGTCGCGAGGAGACCCGTCAGCGCGATCGTCGTGTCGGTGAACGTGCCGCCCGCGGGCTTCTCGAACAGGACGCGGGGGCCACGGGTGACCCGCACCGCGCGCTCGGCGGCGGCGCGGCGGTAGGTGTCGTAGCGGGCGAGCGCCTCGACCGCGGACGCGTAATCCTGCGTGTCCCACCACCAGTCGAAGCCTTCCGCCCGCCCCCGCTGCGCGACCGTTTCCACGAGGGGACCGACGAGAGGGTTCTGCGGTTCGACCGCCAGCGTCGCTGTGAGCAGCCGCGCCGCGGGGCGGATGGTGGACCAGAAATAGAAGTACTTGGCGGACGCGTCGGCCGGGAGCACCGCCCGGCGGCCCTCGACCACCACCTGCGCCCACGCCGGAGCGAGCAGCGATCGGGCGCCCGTCAGATCGCGACGTCGCGCCAGCATTTCCGCCAGCAGCATCCGGTCTTCCCACGACAGCTGCCGCGCCCGCTGCAGCAGATCGTTCTCGACGGCCAGGTCGGGCAGTCCGACGCGCGACAGGAAATCGGCCGCGGCGACGCGCTCGCTCAGGAAGACCTTCTGGTCATCGTACCAGTGGAACACCGGGATCATCAGCTTCGCCGGGTTGTGCAGCCAGGTCGACAGATAGCCGGCGAGCCGCTGCACGACCGAATCGTTCACCGCCACGCCGGCTGCCCGTGCGGCGAGCAAGGCCCGCCCCGCGTACGCCGACAGCCAAGGGGACGACCAGTCGCCCCGGCTCCAGTAGCCGATGGCGCCGTCGTCGCGCTGGCGGCCCGAGATCATGGCGACTGCCTCGGCGATCTCGGCCGCGGGGTCGCCCCGCAGCAGCGGCGCTCCGCCGAGCTGCTTCTGCGCGCGGTACAGCGCGATGAGCGGCAGCGCCACACTCGCGGTCTGCTCGGTGCAGAAGTAGGGATAGACGTGCAGCGTCTCGCGGTAGCCGCGGATCAAGGCGAGCGGCGACGCTCCGTAGGACAGCACGAGGCGCGAGCGCGCGGGATCGAGCGCCTCGGGGAAGACGAACTCGGCCGACGTGGAATCGACCAGGGTTCCCGCCACCTCGAACGCCCGCGGCCGGTAGGGAAGCTGGATCGGCACGCGGGTCTCGACGGCGTCCGCGTTGACGCCGCTCGTCACCTTGAAGCGGAACGCCGCCGTGTCGCCGGCCGAGCCGCGGAAGGTGAAGCGCACTTCGCGGCCGCGGCCCGCCTCGAGGGTCGCCGTCTGCGTGGCGGCGCCGAGCAGCGCGGCTCCCTGGGACTGCGCCTGCACGGTCACGGTCGGCGTGCCGCCGAGCCGGGTATTCACCACGACGCCCGCCAGGAGCGAGTCGCCCTCGCGCACGAACCGCGGCAGCGCCGGCCGGGCGAGCAGCGGCCGGGTGACGAGCAGCTTCGCCTCGCCCGAGCCGTACCGGTCGCCCGCGGTGACGGCCACCGCCATCAGGCGGAACGTGGTGAGGTTGTCCGGGAGCTTCGCCGCGGCGACGGCGTGCCCGGTCGGATCCGTGATCACCGAGCCGAGGAAGAAGGCCGTCGTCTGGAACCGCGAGCGGAGGATCCCCGCGACGTCCATGCCGCCGCCGCCGCCCGGGGCGCGCTGGCCCTTCTCTCCCTCCGTGATTTGCGCGGCCACGCTGGTGAGCGAGCTGGCGAGTCGCAGCCCGAGGCCGCGCGGACGGTAGATCAGGTCGACCGGGTCCGGCGTCTTGAATCCGGTGAGCGACAGCACGCCCTCGTCCACGGCCCAGAGGGTGACCTCGCTGCGGCGTCCCGCGCCGGCGGCGTCGCGCACGCGCACGTCCACGCGGGCGGTGTCGCCGGGGCGGTACTCGTCGGCCAGCGCCTTCACGTCCACCGTGAGCCGTTTCACCGCCGGAGTGACCTGCAGCTGCGCGTAGCCGACGCGGATCGTGGGGCGCCCGGGGTCATCGGGGGCCTGCGGCGGCGCGCTGCGGCCGCGGGCGACGAGAATCGAGACGAACGCGTTGGGGACGAGCGCCTCGGTGATGGGGAGCTTGAGGATCGTCGTGCCCGAGGTGATGCGCTGGCGCCGTTCGTCGATCACGCCTTCGCGCTCGACCGTGATCCACGCCTCGGCGTTGGTGAACGGGGAGGCGAAGAGGATCGTGGCGGTGTCGCCCACGTTGTAGCGGCTCTTGTCGGGGACGACGTCCATCTTGAACTGCGACGCGTCGTTCCACGGCACCCAGTCCTTGCCCACGACCCAGCGGTAGAAGCTGGTGGCGACGGGGCGCCCCTTCGCGTCGGCCGCGGTGAACCGGACCGTATAGGACCCGCCGTCAGTGGGCGTGAAGCTGCAGCCCACCGGCTGGGCCGCGGTCGTCACCGCGCAGCGGCCGACCGTGTCCGACACCCAGTCGCCCACGTCCTCGACGGCCCCCTGGCGGTCGCGGCGCACCTGGTGCCACTCGCGGCGGATCAGCGTGCCGCGGATCGCCACCCCCGGCGTGCGCGCCCCATCGGGCGTCACGGCGACGAGGTCGACGCTGCGCTCCTTGCCGGCGGTCCAGAAGTAGTCGGTGCCCGTCGGTTTCGCCCCGATGTAGATCGAGGCCGGATGGACCAGCGCCGAGCTTTGCGCGGACACCGTCTGGCGATTCACGTCGGTGATCGTGGCCTCGAGCGTCATCCAGGCGGCCTTGCCCTTGGGTGGCGCCGGGGCGACGGCGGCGAGCGTCAGGTGACCCGTTGCATCGAGCGTGTCGGTGCCGCTGGCGAGCACGGCGCCGGTGCCCGGGCTCTCCTCTTGTTCATCCTCCCACCACCAGCCCTGCTCGCCGATGACGAAGCCCTCGGTGTTGGGGATGTCGTACTCCCAGGGGCTGGCGGTGCGCTGTCGCGCATACCACGTGACGGCGGCGCGGGCCATCGGCGCGCCGAAGAGGTAGCGGGCTTCGACGCTCGCCCGGACGGTGTCTCCCGCGAACCGGGGCACGCGGTCCGTCGTGGCGGTCACCAGGAATTCCGGGGGCCGGTACTCGGCGACGCGGTAGTTGGCCGTGGCGGCGGAGCGCCATTTCCCGCCGCTCCGGCGGTCCACGCGGACCGTGTAGTAGCCGAGCGGCGCGTTCGGCGGGATGGTGTAGGACTGGTCCGAGGTGCCGAACGCCGAGAGGGCGACCGTGGTGTCGCGCACGGTAGCGTTCTCGCGGTCGGTGAACACCCAGCGCAACGAATCGCCGCGCGGCACGTTGAGGCTGCCGAGCTGGCCGTCGCGCACGATCGCCTTGGCGTAGACCGGCTCGCCGGGGCGGTAGATGCCGCGCTCGGTGAAGAGCCCGGCGGCCCGTTCCAGGCGGTCCGGCCCCCAGGCGGCGGAGACGTTGAACTGCCAGGGGGACAGATCGGGATCGTAGCGGGACACGCTCACGAGCGCGCGGTCGGTGCCGAGCACCGCGCCGACGTAGCCCTCGAATCCCGAGTAATCGCAGTACTCGCATTCCTCTTCGCCGGCGCCCCCCGCGGCCTGCGTCGTGTCCCGTGTGTAGCCCGAGAGCCGGGCGAGGCCGCGGGCGTCGGTGGTCGCGGTGGCGCGGGTTTTCCCGTCGTTGTCGTACAGGGTGATCTTCGCGCCGGGGCGCGGCATGCCATCGCTCACCCCGGTGACCCAGACGGCGCCTTCCTCGGCGCCGATTTTCGCATGGATGGCGAGGTCGGTGAGCTGCACGACCGCGATGGTGAAGGGCGACCCGTTGTTGCGCGGCACGGTGTCGAGGGCGGGGCTCGAGATGCGGATCATCTGGAGCGTGGCGGTGCCGGGGCGGGCGGCATTGACCGCCGGAATGCGCACGGCCGAGGCGCGCGGCACGTCACGTTGCCCCGGGACCGCGACGGTCGTCACCGTGGCCTGGCTCTTCAATTTCTCCCACACGTCGCCCCAGGCGCCCTGGTTCCCCAGGATGCGCCGCTCGAGCGAGTCGGGCACGCCGACGATGGTGATCACCAGTGTGTCCGCGTTCACGTGCTGCACGGCGAGGGTGCGCGGGCCCTGCCGCTCGACCACCATGCGGCCATAGGGGTAGCTGACCTGCGGCGTATAGGACGTGGTGGCGACGCTCTGCGCGTAGCGCGCGGTGAGCCGCTGACCGAAGACGTCGGTCAACCCGCTGTCCACGGTGACGAGGTAACGCGTGCGCGGGGTGAGCTTGGCGTCGAGGAACCAGTCGGCGGACTCGGCGGTCGAGTCGTTCACGCTGAACGCCGCGCCGGGCGCCAGGTGCACGTGCCGCAGCACTTCGCTGCCGCGCACCGGGGTACTGAACCAGATGCGCGCGGGACCGATGGGGCAGCGCCCGGTATCCCAGGCGCAGGTCACGGTGTCGACCGCCAGCGGGCCGTACGTGTGGAAGGCCCAGGAGCGGATCGTGGTGATGCTGTCTACGCGCTCCGGGATGCGCAGGGCGGCCGCACAGTTCGCAGGCAGCGATTCGACGGGGGCGAGCTCCACGACGCGGCGCAGGTCGCGGGTCGAGTCACCCGCGTAGTCGCCGTAGTAGCGCCAGCGCTCGTCCTGCTTGCCGATGCGCCGCTGTCGCACGGGGCGCAGCGGAATGCTCTTGCCGCGAACGCACATGCCCACGTCCACGGAGATGAGGGGCGCGAGCAGAGCGAGATTGGCGGGCGCCGAGAGCAGCAGGGTGAAATGCTCACCCGGTGTCAGGTACTTGGGGCTGATCCACTGGTTCACCGGGTATGCGTCGAGCACGCGCGGCCCCTTCACGCGGAACGAGAAGGTGTACGGCGCGGCGAGTCGGCTGCCGTCCATCGCCTGGAAGGTGTTCGCGATGCGGACGGTGAAGGTGACGCCCGCGGGCAGCGGCGCCGAGGGATGGAAGCGGATGGTCACCGGGTCGCGCCATTCGAGCTTGCCGAGCACCCGGGGCGTAATCTGGAAGATGGTGCGCGGGTCCACCGTCGAGTCGAGGCCACCGGCCACGGGGCGGTCGAAGCTGACGGTGACGTCCTCGGTGGCCTCGCCCACGTTCTGGGGCGAGACGCGGAGCACTTTCAGCTCGTCGGCGGTGGAGAGAGCGGTGGCGCCGAGGGTGGCGGCGAGGACGAGACGGAGGGAGGCGGAGAGCATCAGCGGTGCCCGGTGGGGGTTATTTCATCTACACAGGTCTCCGCGCGGTGTCAAACGTCGTGCATCGGACTTCGGACTACACGTTCGCGCGCCGCCCTCCCAGCGACCGCGCCAGTACTCCCAAGCCGCGCCGCTGCCCCTTTCGCCGCGGCATCCCCCGGTAGATCGTGATCACGGCGATCCAGGTCAGCCAGCTGATCCGCTCGGGCCACGACAGCGCCCGCAGCATCAGCCACGGTTGCGTGTAGGCGGCATCCCAGGACGGCAGATCGCCCTGCATGAGTGCGAGGGGGCGGGCGAGGACCTGGTTATCGCGGAACCCGTGCGAGCCCTCTTTCGCCAGATTCCATACGCAGGTGACCTTGCCCCACCCGTGGTTGTCGCTGGCCCCGTCGACGAGCAGGTCGTGCCGCGCCGCCAGGGTGATCACCGCCCGCCGGTCGGCGGAGGGAAACTCAAGCGCTTTGGGGGCGCAGTTGACGATCTCGAACCCGTCCACCCCGGCCGCCACGAACTGGTCGAGATCATCCCAGTGATTGCGCCAGTACTCGGGTAGCGAGGCGATGGCGATGCCGCCGCGCGCGTGCAGCGCGGCGAACAGGCCGAGCAATCCCGGGGTGTCGTGGGAGTACGGGGCGAGGTTGGTCGGCGGCAGGCCGCCCAGCTCCACGATGTGCTGCCGGTATACGCTCCACTCCGTGCCGGGGAGGAGCGGAATCGCCTCGTCGTTCGAGCCGTCGAACGGGACATTGTGGTCGGTGACGTAGGCAGCCTGGAAGCCCTGGGCGGCGTGCCACTCCGCCAGGCGCTCCGGCGTCCAGCCGTGGCGGCCGTCGTGCGACGCGGCCGTGTGCGAATGGAAATCGAGGACGCTGACGCCCGGCTCGTCGGTCACGAGGCGGGGCACTGGGCGGGGGAGCAGCACCGCCGCGACGGCCAGCGCCGGCGGGAGGGCGATGCCGACCAGCACCCGCGCGATCCGCCGCCAGCGGCTTCCCGGCAGGACCGCGCCGATCGCGACCAGCACCAGGATCCAGCCGACGAGCAGCGAGACGGCCCGGTCCATGCCGAGCTGGGTGAGCGCATCGAGCAGATTGGAGAACGGGGCGATCACGACGTATAGCAATGGCAGCGACAGCTGGGCATCTCCCGCGGGGGAGCCGCTCACCGCGTCAACCAGCGGGGGGAGCGACCCGAACGCCGCGGCGATCACCGCGATCCCCAACGCCACCCCCAACAGGTGGCGGCGCACCCACCCCACCTCTAGAATCCGTGCATGGACGGTCGCACACAAGCTATGGCGGAGAGCTCGTTCGGGCGACCCTCGGTGGCGGGCGCGTGATTGCTCTCTTCCTGCCCGTCGTCGCCGCGGTGGCGGTCGCCGGCGGCGTGGCGGCGACGGTCGTCTACCGCGACCGGCGGCGCCGCGCGGCGCTCGAGGAGTACTGTCTCATCCGTGGGTATCGCTTCGAGCGGGAGCGCCCTGGTGCGGCGGTGTGGTTGGCGGAAGCCTTCGGCAATTTCGCCCACGGCCGCCGGCGCCGCTGGGGTGCCACCATCACCGGGCAGGTTGGCGGCCGGCCTTTCATCGCGTTCGAGTACAGCTACGTGACGGGCGGGGGGCATGGCAGCCACCATCACCGGTTCAGCGCGATGCTCTGGGAGTCGGCGCAGGCGAGCCTCCCCCGCTTCAGCCTGGTGCCCGAGGGATTTTTCCGCCGCCTGGCGCAGCGCCTGGGGACACAGGACTTCGATTTCGAGGAGGACCCGGAGTTCTCTCGCGCCTACCAGTTGCAGGGGGACGACGAGCGGGCGGTGCGTGCGCTGTTCACGCCGGCGCGGCGCACGTTCCTCGTGACGGAGTCGCCCGATGGTCGTCGTGCCTCGCGGCACCATCTGTCCGGCGCCGGATCGCAGCTGCTCTGGTGGCGTGAGGGGCGGCTGCCTGAGGCGGACGGGCTCGACCAGATGATCGCGGATGGGGACCGGCTGCGGCGAGCTTTTCTGGGCGACACGCCATGAAGCGATTCCAGGACCTTCCCGACATCGTGCTCGGTCCCCTGGCCGACCGCCCCGACGACGACTGGCAGCGGGCGCCGGCCGGCAAATGGACGCCGGCGCAGATCGTCGAGCATCTGGCCCTGGCACTCGAGTGGTGTGCCACGGGTTTCGAGGAGCGGCGCGCACGCGACCCGATGGTGCGCCGCCCCGCGACGCTCCCCCAGCGGGCGGCCAAACTGTTCGTCATGGGGATCGGGTGGTTCCCGCCCGGCCTGAGGGCGCCGGAACGTTCGACCCCCCCGCCGCACGTGGACAGAGTCGCCGCCGAAGCGCACTTTCGCCGCGGCGTCGAGCGGACCGAGGAGATGGCTCGACTCCTGCTGCCGGCGCGGGCGCGGGATCTGTTCGTCAAGCACATCCGGTTGGGGGACCTCACGCTCCCGGAGTGGATGGAATTCCACGTGATCCACGCCCGGCATCACGCGCGGCAGATCAGGAGCCGGTTACGGCGATGAGCCGGCGCAAGAAGCCGCCGCTCACGGTCCGCGTGCCGAACCCCAACGCGCCCGCCAAGCGGCGCCTGAAGGTGCCGTCGCACAAGGTGCACCGCTCGAAGAAGGGTTACCAGCGCCGTCCCAAGCATCCGGGACGCGAAGAGAGCTGACCGCTACTCCTGTCGCAGCACCTGCGCCGGGTCCACCGAGGCGGCGCGGTGGGCCGGGAGCACGCACGCTGCCGTCACGACGATCAGCAGCACGCCGAGCACCCCCGCGAACACCGCCGGGTTGAACGCGCCCGCCCCGTAGGTGAGATCCGGCATGTCGGGCAGCACGAGGAGCCGGGCGAACAGCGCAGACACGGCGAGGGCGCCGCAGAGGCCAATGGTGCCCCCCCAGACGACGGGGCGCAGCGTCGAACGCATCACCAGACCGACGACCTGATGCCGATGTGCGCCCAGCGCCATGTGGATGCCGATATCCCGGGTGCGGCGGGCGACGACCTGGGACACGACACCGAACAGGCCGACCGAAGCGAGCAACAGGCCGAGCAACGCCAAGGACGACACGGCCGCGCCGGGCAGCGTCGCCATGAGGCGCTGCAGCTCAAGCGGCCCGGCACCGAGCGGCATGAGGTGCGCCTGCGAGGGCAGCACGGGATCCATGGTGCTCAACGCCGTGAGGACCGCGCGAGCGGTGGCTGCGGGAGGGGAGCGGGTCCCGATCACGAACATTCCACCGGACGCCGCGAGCGGCTGGGGGAAATACTCGTAGCCCTCGTCCACGCGGGACAGGTAGGTGCCGCGCACGTCCTTGGCGACGCCGATGATGGTGTACGGAGCGGAGTCGGGCCCCGCGAGCCACGGGTAATCGGCGACACTCCTCCCCACCGGATCCACGCCGGGCCAATAGCGGCGTGCGATGCTCTCGCTGATGATGACCACGGGGCTGTGCTGCTCGATCTCCTGCGCGCTGAATGTCCGCCCCGCCAGCAGCGGGATGCCGAGCGCATCGAGGTAATCGGCCGACACCGCGTTAGTCGCGAAGGTGTGTTGCTCGCCGGTCTCGCTCCTGAACGAGCGCAGGCTGTGGCCGACGAAGGGTGCGTAGCTCGACCACGCGATCGTCCTGACCTCGGGGACTTCGCGGAGCTGCCGCACCAGGTCGCCGTACCGCGCGGCGCGTGCCGCGGGGCTAGCGGGCTGCGCCGCCGGATCGAGCCACAACAACAGCACATGAGCCACGTCGAAGCCGGGATCGACCACACGCGAGCGTCGCACGCCGCTAACCAGGATGCCGCCGGCGGTGAGCAGCACGAGGCAGAGCGCGATCTGCGCGGTGACCAGCCAGTGACGGCGGCGCCAGAACTCCGGTCCTTCCGTACCGGTCGTCCCCTGTTTGAGCACCGCGTTCACGTCGCCCCGAGCCGCCCGGAGCGCCGGCGATATTCCGACGATCACGCCCACCGCGAGGGATAGTCCCGCGGTATAGGCGAGTACGCGGCCGTCCAGCGACAGGTCGAGGAAAACGCCGGTGAGGCCGCCGCTGACCCGCGCCAGGGTCGTCAGGGCCCAGTCGCGCAGCCAGCTGCACAACCACCAGGAGAGCAGGAGGCCGGCGGCTCCTCCGCCGAGCCCCAGCAGAGCGCTCTCGGCGCAGAGCAGCCTGGCGATGCGCCCGCGACTGGCGCCCAGGGCGAGGCGTACCGCGACCTCGCGCTCCCGCGTGGAGTTCCGCGCCACCAGCAGATTCACCAGGTTCACGCAGCCGATGAGCAGGAGGAGCCCGACCGCGACCATCGCGATGCGGCTCACCGAGCCGAACACAGCGAACTCCCCTGAATCGGCCTGAAAGAAGGTCGCGGTACGAGCGGCGAGGGTGATCTGCTGGCCGTCGATCGGCGCGAGACGATGCGCCAGCACGCCCAGCTCCGCGGACGCCTGGGCCACGGTGGCGCCGGGCGCCAGCCGCCCCAGCACCTGCCAGGGACGCTGCGCGGCGTCGTGGATCCAGTCCACCCCAGGCAGCAGCGCATGGCACAGCGACGAAGGGACCCAGAGGTCGGGGACGGCAGGTGGGGAACCCGTGCCGCCGAAAGCGGGACCGGTCACTCCAACGATGACGAGCGGGACGTTCCGGACCGTGATCGTCGCGCCGACGACATCACGGGCCGAATGGAAGAGGTGCCGCCAGCCTTCGTGGCTCAGGACGACGGCGTTCTCGTCGCCGGGCCCGAACGTGCGACCGAGCACGGCGGAGACGCCCAGCGCCGTGAAGTACTCGGGGGACACGAAGCGACCGCTGAGGATGCGGGACTCGGTCTCCCCGGGAGACATACCGACGAGGGATTGCGGTCCCGAGGTGGCGATCACCGAGGAGAGCGAATGGACGTCGCGCTGGATATCCTCGAACGCCGAGTACGGCAAGTCGACCGGGCTCAGGTCTGCCGATGCCGATACTCGCACCAACTGGTGCGGGTCACGGACCGCGAGCGGCTTCAGCGCCACCGATTCGTAGACGGTGAACGCCGCCGTATTGACGCCGATCCCCAGTGCGAGTGTGGCGACGGCGATGAGGGTGAAGCCCGGCGTGCGCGCGAGCTGGCGCGCCGCATAGCGCAGATCCCGAACCAGTCCTTCCACTAGCTCGGCCACCAGCGCCACGCGCGGGGACGCAGGGCGTCGAGCAGCGCAGTCCGCAACGCCGCCGCATCGCGCCAACGGCGGCGCGGCTCCCGCTCCAGACACCGGTCCACCACGCGCGCGAGGCGTGGCGGCACGTGCGGCGCCGTCACGGCGAGCGCGGGCGGCTCGAGCGCGACGCGCTGCGCCGCGAGCGCCAGCATGGACGTGCCGCGGAACGGCAGTCGACCGGCGAGCAGCAGGTAGGCGACGAGACCGAGCGAGTAGAGGTCGCTGCGATGGTCCGCATCCCAGGCACCGGCCGCCTGCTCGGGCGACATGAACTCCGGCGTCCCGAATCCTTTCGCCGACTCCGCGCGCGATTGCTCGGAGGTGCGCAGCGTGGCGATGCCGAAGTCCGTGAGGAACGGCCAGCTGTCGTCGGCGTGGAGCAGGATGTTGGCCGGCTTCACGTCCCGATGAACCACGCCGCCGCGATGGGCGTGGGCGAGTGCATCGGCGATCGGGGCGAGCAGGGCCACGACTTCGGCCGGATCGAAGCGGCGCCCCCGGGCGAGCGCGTCGGCGAGCGAGTCGCCCGGGACGTACCGCATCACCGCGAGCGCGATCCCATCGCCGCACACGAACTCGTGACAGGGCACGATGTGAGGATGCTCGAGCCGCGCGGCGATGAGCGCCTCGCGGCGGAACCGCTCGCGGTCGGCGAGCGAGGTGCCGGGGCCCTGGAGCAGCAGCTTGATGGCGACCTGGCGCGACGCCTGCCGGTCCCACGCGAGGTACACACGGCTCATCCCGCCGCGGCCAATCTCGCGCTCGACCATGTACCGCTGCCGCGTCGCCAGGGCGACGCGCTGTGTGGTGTCGGACGGTGGGGGCTCGAGCGCCGGCGGCTCGACGAGGGACAGGTGCGGGGCAGCCATTGGCACTGGTGGAAAGCACGGGACGTGCCGCAGGTGTGCGCCCGGAAATCGTTGTTTGATAATCTGTTACGACATCACACCGAGCCGCGGGTGTTCGCTATCGGAACGCGCCGTCCCAGTTCCGCACGCCCGGCGTGATGCCCGTCATCGGCGCGGCGGCTCCGCTGGTAGCGGGTGACGCTCGGTCACGAGCGGCAACTGCAGCCGAGCTACGCAGCCGCGAGTACCCTCGCGGTTGGCGAGGGTCAGCCGCCCGCCGTGCGCCTCGGCGATCTGCCGCGACAGGACGAGGCCGATCCCCGAGCCGGTCGGTTTGGTGGTGAAGAAGGGAACGAAGAGGTTCGCCGTCTCGGGGAGGCCCGGGCCGTCGTCTTCCACCAGGACGTCCAACGCGCTGCCGGCGGGCGCCCAATGCACGCGGACCCCGCCGCCGGTCGAGAGCGCCGCGTCCACCGCGTTCGCGATCAGGTTGATCAGCAGCTGGTCGAGCTGATCGCCGTCGGCGCGCAACGTCACCGGCGGACCCGCGATCACCTCGACCGGGAGCCGGGTCTCGAGTCGCGCCACGCGCTGCACCCAGGTCGCCACGTCCACCTTGCCGAGCCGGGGAGACGGGAGGCGGGCGAGCTTGGCGTACGAGGCGAGAAAGCGCGTGAGGGACTCCGACCGGTTCGCGATGAGGTCGAGACCGCGCTGCAGGTCTTCGCGCGGGATGTCGACCGTCCCGTTCCTGGTGACGAGCTCCTGGAGCCGCTGCGCCACCGACTTGATCGGGGTGAGCGAGTTGTTGATTTCGTGGCCGAACACGCGGATGAGCCGCTGCCACGCCCGGCGTTCCTCCTCCCGCAGCGCGCGGCTCACGTCGGCCAGGACGACGAACTGATGGGGGCGGCCACCCTGGCGAAAGGCGCCGCGCCGCAGCTCCCAGCGGCCGCGGGCCGCCGGGAAGCCGATCTCGATGACGCGGGGGGCGTCGCCCTGGAGACAGGCGCCGAGGCCCAGGTCCTCGGCGCGACGGCCGAGCAGCCGCTCGGCGGGCTGGGCGAGGAGGCGCTCTCCCGCCGCGTTCACGAGGCGGAGGGCCTGATCCTCGTCGAAGGCGAACACCGACACGTCGATCTCGGCCATCACGCGCTGCAGCAGGGCCGTCGCCTCGAGGGCGCCGAGGCGCCGCTCTTTCAGCTCGTCGGTGAGGATGTTCAGCTCGAGCATCACGAGGCCGAGAGAGTCGTCGGCGTTGTGGCGGCGGGCGCGCAGCGAATAGTCCTGCTCGCGCAGTGCGGCCAACATGTTGGAGAGTGTTTGCAGCGGCCGGATGACTCTCTCGCGCACCATCAGGGCGAAGGCGAGCCATGTCCCGACGATCAGGACCGCGATCGTCCACCGGGTGCGGTCGCTGAAGTCGCCGGACCAGAGCAGCCACAGCACGGCGACCACGGCCGGCAGGCCGCCCAGCAGGGCGAATCGGAAGACCTGCTGCTCGTGCGGTGTCTGGAAGCGGCGGGTCAGAGGCTGTGGCGCTGGAGGCGCCGGTAGAGGGCGCTGCGAGAAAGGCCGAGAGCCTTGGCGGCGGCGCTGACGTTCCCCTCGAAGCGCGTGAGCGCCTTCTGAATGAGGACGCGCTCGACTTCCTCGAGCTCCATGTCCTCCAAACGGGCGGCGCTGTCGCTCGCGGCCCGCAGATTCAAATCGGCAGGGCGAACGGTGTCTCCTTCGGCGAGCAGCACCGCCCGCTCGATGGCGTGGGCCAGCTCGCGCACGTTGCCGGGCCAGCCGTAGGCGAGCAGGGCGCGCATCGCGTCGGGGTGGAACTTCGCCACGGGCTTGCGGTAGCGCGCGGCGTACTCGCCCAGGAAATGGGCGGCGAGCAAGGGGATGTCGTCCCGCCGCTCGCGCAGCGGCGGCAGCCGGATCTCGATGGTGTTGATCCGGAACAGCAGATCCTCGCGGAAGCGTCCCGCGGCGACTTCGGCTGCGACGTCGGCATTGGTCGCAGAGATGACGCGCACGTCCACGTGGCGGGTCTTCGAAGAGCCTACGCGCTCGAGCTCCCCCGTCTGCAGCACCCGCAGCAGCTTCGCCTGCTGCGACATGGAGAGGTTCGCGATCTCGTCCAGGAACAAGGTGCCGCCGTCGGCCAGCTCGAAGCGGCCCACGCGGTCGGTCTTCGCGTCGGTGAAGGCGCCGCGCATGTGGCCGAACAGCTCGCTCTCGAACACGCCCTCGGCCAGCCCGCCGAGGTTTACGGTGACGAGCGGGCGAGTGGCGCGCGCCGAGGCGGCGTGCAGCCAGCGGGCCACCACTTCCTTGCCCGTGCCGTGCTCGCCTACGACCAGCGCGTTGGCGTCGGAGGGCGCGACACGCTCCATCAGGCGGAGGACCGGCTGCATGGCCGGCGAGGTGGCGACGAGGTCGGGCGTGCCGTCGCGGCGCAGGGTGCGGTTCTCGTTCTCGAGCCGCTGGCTCATGCGGATCGCGCGCCCCAGCTCGATCTGGGTGCGCAGCTGCTGCAGCAGGCGCGCGTTGTCCCACGGCTTCTCGATGTAGTCGCGCGCGCCGCGGCGCATCGCCTCGACCGCGCCCTCGATCGATCCCCAGGCGGTCATCACGATCACGGGAAGGCTCGCGTCGAGCGTCTGGAGACGCGAGATCAGGTCGAGCCCCTCGATCCCGCCCGTGGTGTCGCGGGTGTAGTTCATGTCGATCAGGGCCGCATCGAAGTCGCGGGTTTCGACGGCGGCGAGGACGGCTCCCGGGGACGTGGCGGTCTCGACCTGGAAGTTCTCGCCTTTCAATAGAAGGCGCAGTGCTTCCAGGACGGCAGGATCGTCGTCGGCGACGAGGAGACGCGGAGCAGAAGAAGGCACGGTCACAAGGGTGTCAGGTGTCGGGTGCCGGGTGATGCGTGAAAATGGCTCCTCGCACAGTGATTCGGATGACATCCTCACCGGGAAGGCTTCGCAGAATGGGGGCAACTCTCAAGGACGAGAGATGAGGGTGATGGTCCGGGTCGTCGTACGCAGCTATCGGGATCTCCTCGTCTGGCAGCGATCGCTCGAGGTAGCGCTCAAGATCTACGACGCCACGGATGCGTTTCCGCGGTGCGAGGTCTACGGACTCTCGGCGCAGATGCGAAGGGCTGCGGTGTCGATCCCTTCCAATATCGCTGAAGGACACGGGCGTCACCACCTTGGTGAGTATCTGCATCATCTTTC
>DATGDE010000166.1:0-4781 GCA_035311125.1 Gemmatimonadales bacterium | reverse complement strand
CGCGGTGGAAGGAGTGACCGGCCGGGAACGGGCGGCCCTGCTCGAGCAGGCAGGGGACGAGCTCGATCCGTTGGCGGACCTTGCGGCCGAGCTGTCACGCGCGCTGGTGGATCGCCCGCCGGCTCAGACCGCCGATGGTGACGCGATCCGTCCCGGTTTCGACGCCGAGCTCGACGAACTGCGCGGCATGCGGGACGGCGGCAAGCAGTACATCGCGGCGTTGCAGACGCGTGAGCGTGAGCGGACCGGGATCGGGTCGCTCAAGGTCGGCTACAACAGGGTCTTCGGGTACTACATCGAGGTGACGCGCTCCAACCTCGCCCAGGTACCGGCGGAATACGAGCGGCGGCAGACCCTCACAGGGGCCGAGCGGTTCGTGACGCCCGAGTTGAAGGAGTACGAGGCCAAGGTCCTGGGGGCCGAGGAGCGCATCGCCGTGCGCGAAGCGGAGTTGCTGGATGCGCTCCGGCGCAGAGTAGGCGAAGGGGTGGCCCGGGTGCAACGCACCGCCGCGGTGCTGGCGCGGCTCGACGTGTGGGCGGGATTCGCCGACCTGGCGCAGCGCGAACGCTACGTCCGCCCGGAGGTCAGCGACCGGTACGCGCTCGTGCTGGAGGAGAGCCGGCATCCGGTGGTGGAGCGGATGATGCCGCGTGAGGTGTTCATTCCCAACGATGTCCGGCTGGACGAGGCCGGGCGGCTGATCCTGCTCACCGGTCCCAACATGGCCGGGAAGTCTACGCTGCTGCGCCAGGTGGGGTTGTGCGTGCTGCTGGCACAGATCGGGGCGTTCGTCCCAGCACGGCGTGCCGTGATCGGGGCGGTGGACCGGTTGTTCACGCGGGTGGGCGCGTCCGACAACCTGGTGCGCGGGCAATCCACGTTCATGGTGGAGATGAGCGAGACGAGCGCCATTCTGCACGGTGCCACCTCGCGCAGCCTGGTGCTGCTCGACGAGATCGGGCGCGGCACGTCCACGTACGACGGGGTCGCGATCGCGTGGGCGGTGAGCGAGTGCCTGCACAACGAGATCGGGTGTAAGACGATCTTCGCGACGCACTACCACGAACTGACCCAATTGACCGAACAGCTCGCGCACGCGCGCAACTTCAACGTGGCGGTCCGCGAGGCAGGCGACGAGATCGTGTTCATGCACCGGCTGGAGCCGGGCGGCGCGGATCGCTCCTACGGAATCCACGTGGGGCGGCTCGCCGGCCTTCCGGCGCCGGTCGTGGCGCGGGCGGCGGAGGTGCTGCGGCTGCTCGAATCCGAGCACCACGTGGCGGGTCGCCCGGCGCCGCCGCCGCCCGACGCCTCGCAGCTCGGGCTGTTTGCCGGGGAGGCATCCGTCCACCCGCTCCTCGGGGAGCTTGCACGGCTGGACGTCGACGCCCTTTCCCCCCTCGAAGCGCTGAAGCAGCTGCATGAATGGCAGCGTCAGCTGCAGGAGAACGGATGAGCCGGGGAAGCGTCCCGGTACTGCTGGCGTTCGGCGTCATCGCCTGCGGGGGCTCCGGACCGCCGCCGCCCGCCGGGAGTGCACCGGCCGAAGAGCCACCCGTCGCCGTCAATGCGGAGCCTGCCGTGCAGTATCCACCCGACCTCTACGATCGCCGCGTGGAGGGTGACGTGGTGCTGCGGCTGTTCGTCGACTCAAGCGGACACCTGAGTCCGGAATCGACCCGGGTGTCCGAGTCGAGCGGCTTCGCGGCGCTCGACTCGGCAGCCGTGCGCGGGACGTCCCGGCTGCGCTATGCTCCGGCTCGGCGTCACGGGCTCCCCGTGGCTACCGCCTTCCTCCAGACCGTGGAATTCCGCCGCGTGGGCGGAAGTGCGACGGCGGCTCCACCCGCCGCGCCGCCGACGACGCCGAACGTTGCGCGGCCCCCGCGGGACACCGTGCGGCCCCGGCCCGCAGCGCAACCGGATAGCGTCCGGGCCCGACGGGATACGAGTGTGCACAAGCCGGACAGCACGCCGCCGCTGCCGCCACCCGACAGCACGAAGGCGCGCCCCGACACGAATGCCTCAGCATCTTAAGCCCTACGCCAACGTGCTGGAGACGATCGGCTGGACACCGCTCATCCACCTGCAGCGGGTGACGCACGGCATCCGCACACCGGTCTACGCCAAGGCGGAACAGTTCAATCCCGGCGGCTCGGTCAAGGACCGGATTGGGCTCGCCATGGTCGAGGCGGCCGAGCGCGAAGGTCGCCTCAAGCCGGGCGGCGTCATCGTCGAGGCCACCTCGGGCAACACGGGCGTCGGCCTAGCACTGGCGGCGGCGGTCAAGGGATACCGCTGCATCTTCACCATGCCCGACAAGATGTCGCAGGAGAAGGCCCGGCTGCTGCGGGCGCTGGGGGCCGAGGTGATCATCACACCCACTGCGGTCGCGCCGGACCATCCGGACAACTACATCATGAAAGGCCGCGCGATCGCCGCCTCGCTCCCCAACGCGATCTTCGCCGACCAGCACTACAATCCGGTCAACCCCGAGGCCCACTACCGCACGACAGGCCCGGAGCTGTGGGCCCAGACCGACGGGAAGATCACGCACTTCGTGTGTTCCCCGGGGACTGGCGGCACGGTGAGCGGCGCAGGACGCTTCCTGAAGGAGCAGAACCCGAGTATCCGCGTCATTGCCGGCGATCCGGCCGGCTCGATCTACAAGGAATACGCAGAGACCCATCACAAGAGCGAGGGTGCCCCATACAAGGTCGAGGGGATCGGCGGCGACAAGATCCCCACGTCGTTGCACTTCGACGTGATCGACGAGTGGATCGTCGTGAGCGACCGGGACGCGATGCAGTTGACGCGCCGGCTGGCGCGGGAGGAGGGGCTGTTCTGTGGCGGCTCGACCGGCGTCAATCTGGCCAGCGCGCTGGAGGTGGCGCGACGGCTGGACGATCCGGACGCCTGCGTAGTGACCGTGCTGAACGACAGCGGGGAGCGGTATCTCTCGAAGGTCTACAACGACGAATGGCTGCGTGAGAACCAGCTGCTGGAAGCCGAACGGCGAACCGTGGCGGACCTCGTCGCCCAGAAGGACCATGGAGCCCCACCACTCGTTTCCGTCGGGTCCCAGGCGACGGTGCGGCAGGCGCTCAATCTCATGAGCACGTTCAACGTTTCCCAGCTCCCGGTGCTCGACGGGGCCGACGGCGTCGGCTCGGTGAGCGAGCAGGCGCTGATGGCCCGGGCGCTCGAAGATGCGACGATCCTGGACCGCGCGGTCCGCGACCTGATGGATCCCCCCTTCCCGGTGGTCGATATCGACTGGCCGCTCGACCGGCTCACGGCGCTGCTCTCGCGTGAGACGCCCGCGGTGCTTGTGCGGCGCGACCGTACGATGGCCGGGATCGTCACCCGGTACGACCTGCTGCATCAGCTCGCCGGAATCCGGTAGATGCGGATCACGGTCCTGACCGGCGGGGCGACCGCGGAGCGGACCGTCGCCTTCGCCGGCGCCGCCCAGGTGGTGGCGGCGCTGCGCAGCCGGGGGCACCAGGTGTACGTGGTGGACCTGGCGAGCGGTGTCCTCTCCCAGGAAGACGAAACGCGGCTGCTCGTGCCCCACGTGGGAACGGTGGTCCCCGATACTGCGGCGCTCGTGGGGGCGGAGCGCCGCATGCTGTGCGGCGGCCTCGCGGGACTCGCCGTCGTCCAGGGAGCCGACGTCCTGTTTCCGGTGGTGCACGGCGGAGCGGGCGAGGGAGGCCTGCTCCAGGCGTTGCTCGAGATGATCGGCGTCCCCTATACCGGCTCGGGGCCCCTCGGGTCGGCGCTCGCGGTGGACAAGGACCTGTCCAAGCGATTGTTCCGTGACGCGGGGGTACCGGTGCCGGAGTGGCGGATGACGCCTCCCGCCCGGCCGGCGGACGCGGCCGCAGAATTGGGATGGCCGGTGATCGTGAAGCCGTCGAAGCAGGGATCGACCGTCGGGCTGACCCTGGTGAAGCGCAAGTCCGATCTCGACCCCGCTGTCGCGGAGGCGGGCCGCTGGGACGATGAAGTGATGATCGAGCAATTCATCGCCGGCCGGGAGCTCACGGTCGGCGTGCTGGGTGACGAGGCGCTTCCGGTCGGCGAGATCATCCCGCGACACGAGCTGTTCGACTACGAGTGCAAGTACACGCCCGGAATGTCCGAAGAGATCTTCCCGGCGGTGCTGGACCCGGGGGTGGCCCGCCGAGTGCAGGCACTGGCCCTGGCAGCGCACCGGTCGCTCAAGCTGGGGGGGTACTCGCGCATCGACTTCCGTCTGGAGGCGCAGGGGGACATCTTCTGTCTTGAGGCGAACAACCTCCCCGGGATGACGGGCACGAGTCTGTTTCCCCAGGCCGCCCGGGCGGCGGGGATCGAGTATCCGGATATGTGCGAGCGCATTTGCCGACTGGCGCGGAACTTTCGCCCGGAGCGCCGGGAATAATGTCCATGGCTCCGGATCGGACCGACGGGGTGACCCCGTGGGTTGCGCGACTGCTGGTCGCCAACCTATTCGCTTTCCTGTTGCAGCTGACGGTGTTCCCAGGGCACCCGGAGCTCTTCGGCTTCTCGCCGATCAATATCGGGGCGCGGCCGTGGACGCCGCTGACGTACACATTCGTCCACGCGAACGTCCTGCATCTCGCCTTCAATCTGCTTGCGCTGTACTTCTTCGGGCCTCCGGTGGAGGCTCGCCTCGGTCCGCGCCGCTTCCTCGCGTTCTACGTGGCGTGCGGGCTGGGAGGCGCGGCGCTGGCCGGGGTGCTGTCACAGATCATCCCGTTCACCCTGCT
>DATGDE010000165.1:0-12022 GCA_035311125.1 Gemmatimonadales bacterium | reverse complement strand
AGCATCAGGCGCGGCGAGCCCTTGGGGTTCACGGCTCCGATGGAATTGCCGTGTACGTCGGGGCGCATCTCGTCGGCGAAGCCGCGCACTTCCTCGCGCCAGACGCGGGCAGGCGCCGTCTCGAATCCCGAGGGGCCGGGTGAATCGAGCAGGCGTTTCAGGAACTCGTGGGACAGCTCGGTCATGGCAGGGAGGCGAAGATGACGATGGGGAGCGGGCCGATCAGACGGAGCCGCTGCCGGACGCTGTCGGCCGCGCCGCCGGAGGCGAACGTCGGCTGGAGGCCGGCGCGCGCAGGGACCGCGTCCACGCTCATGCGCCCGTCCGGCGCGACCGTGAACTCGAAGATCGCCGAATAGGCGGTCCACGGCGCGCCGGGCCGGAAGATGAAATTGCCCAGGGAGAAGGCGATCGGCTTGCCGTGGTACCATTCCACCGGCTGCAGGACGTGCGGGTGGTGACCGAGGCACAGATCCGCGCCGGCATCCACCGCCCCTTCGAGAAACTGGCGCAGCGGCTCGTCGGGGTGATCGGACAGCTCCTCGCCGGCGTGGACGCTGACCACGACGAGGTCGGCCGCTCCCGAGGCCTTGAGGCTGCGGATCGCCGGATAGAGCCAGGCGCTGTCCGCATAGGCGATGTAGTGCGACCCGATGTGGGAGTAGAAGCGTCGCGGTGCGGGATTGTAGGCCCGCGTCATGGCGAAGAAGGCGACCCGCCAGCCGTGGCGGACCACGATCGCCGGCCGGTGCGCGTCGGCGAGGGTGCGGCCGGTGCCGGCGTGCGGCAGCCCGACGCGGTCCAGCTGCTTGACCGTCTCCAGCACGCCCGTGAGTCCGGTGTCCCAGGCGTGGTTGTTGGCCGTGCTGACGACGTCGAAGCCGGCAGCCACCAGCGCGTCGGCGGCGACCGGGGGCGCGCTGAACACCGGGCTGCCGGTGTGCTCGAACGGCTGGCCGACCAGAGCGATGGGGCTCTCGAGATTGCCGAACAGGATGTCCGCCGCCGCGAGCGTGTCGCGCACCGCGTCGAATGGGTAGCGCGTGTTGCCCCGCAGCAGGTAATCCGACCCGACCTCCCAGCCCAGATTCATGTCCCCGACGGCGTACAACCGCAACGTGTCTCGCGCGGCGGGGGGCGGCGGCGCGGGCGTAGGCCGGGGCACCGGCTGTTGCGCCAGCGCCAGCAGTACACGACTCGACGCCAGGATCCAGGTCTGCACGGCTCCTCGGAGGCTAGGGCAGCCGGCCGTCCCCGCCGTCGTCGGCGGGCGCGCACCGGGCGCGAAGTATAGGCCGCGCCTACTGCTTGCGCAGCCCCACGCGATAGAGCCCGAACCCCAGGATCAGGAACAGGACGAGCGTGGGCAGGCTGTTGGTCGCGAGGGCGCCGAGGCGGCTCGACAACCCGACGACCTCGGACATCCAGTCGGCGCTGCCTTTCGCGCCGGCGATGGCGGCGATCACGATGCCCGCGATCGCGCCGCCGGCGATGAGGCCGCTCGAGGCGAGCACGCCCGGTCCCGACTCGATTTCGGCGAGGGTGCGCCGCTCGGAACGGAAGCGCCGCTCCACCAGCCAGCGGACGACGCCGCCGGCGAACATCCCGGCCGAGGTGGTGATGGGGAGGTAGACGCCGACCGTCACGGGCAGCGACTCGAGGCCCGCCAGCTCGAGCGCGATGGCCAGGAACACCCCGATCAGCACGAGGCCCCACGGCAGCCGGCGCGTGAGAATGCCGTCGGTGATGAGGGCCATGAGCGTCGCCTTGGGCGAGTCGAGGCGCGGCAGGGAACGGCCGCTGTATTCGCGAATGCGCCCGCCGATGCCCGGATCCACCACGTAGCGGATCGCGTGGGTCGCCGGGTCCACGAGGTACTTGCCGGGCGGGACGTTGCCGGTCTGGACGTAGACCCGGGCCACGGGGTAGGTCGCGGCATCGATGGAGTCGCCGCCGGCCACGTGGAAGCCCGCCATGGTCTCGCCCAGCATCACCACGTTGCCGTCCGGAGAGCGGCCGCTGGCGGGCGCGGTGAAGCCCGCGTGCGTTTCCGGCACCTCGTACTGATAGGAGCGGTTGAGCAGCGTGAGCGTCCAGCCGACGGCCAGCGCCGAGCCGATGCCGCCGATCAGAATGGCGATCTGCTGGCGCCGGGGCGTGGCGCCGATGAGGAAGCCGGTCTTCAGGTCCTGCGACGTGTTGCCGCCGTTGGCGACGGCCACGGCGATGACGCAGGCGATCGAAATGGCGCGCACCCGGTCGTCGATGGCGGTCCAGCCGAGCAGCAGGAAGATCACCGAGATCGCGAGCAGCGAGGCGATGGTCATCCCCGAGATCGGGTTGGCCGAGCTGCCGATCTGTCCGCAGATGCGCGACGACACCGTCGTGAAGAAGAAGCCGAAGATGATGATCAGCACCGCCCCGAGCAGGTTGACGCCGATCTGCGGCAGGAAGGCGAGCACTACCGCCAGCCCGATCGAGCCGAACACCGTGACCGTGATCGGCAGGTCGTCCTCGGTGCGCAGCCGCTGCGTGATCGCCTGGCCGACGCGGCTCCGCTTCATGTCCTCGAAGCCGGCGCGGAACGCGCTCACGATCGTGGGGAGGGAGCGCGCCAGGGCGATGATCCCCGCGGTGGCGACCGCGCCCGCGCCGATGTAGAAGACGAACGCGGCCCGAATCTCTCCCGCCGACATGTCGCGAATCAGCTTCGTGGCCGGATACATCGGCTCGGTCATCGATTCGCCGAACAGCTTGATCGCCGGCATCAGCACGAGGTAGGCGAGGCAACCGCCCGAGAACAGGTATCCGGCGATGCGCGGCCCGATGATGTAGCCGACGCCCATCAGCTCGGGGGCCGCCTCGAGGCGGATCTCGGCGCCCTTGAACCAGCGCAGCACCGTCCCCGGATATTCCTGCCACAGCTTCATCCCCGACATGAGAAACTTGTAGATGAACGCGACCCCGAACGCCTGGAACACGGTCTTGGCGTGCACGCCGCCCTTCTCGCCCGCGATCAGCACCTCGGCGCACGCGGTGCCCTCGGGGTAGGGGAGGTTGCCGTGCTCCTTCACGATCAGCGCGCGGCGCAGGGGGATCATCATGAGGATCCCCATCAGACCGCCCGCGGTGGCGAGAATCGCCACCCGGCTGATGTCGAGATCGTAGCCCATCAGGAGGATCGCCGGGATCGTGAACACCACCCCCGCCGAGACCGAATCGGCCGCCGACCCCGTCGTCTGCACGATGTTGTTTTCGAGGATCGTCGAGTGGCCCAGCGTGCGGAAGATCGTGATCGCGAGCACCGCGATCGGGATCGACGCGCTCACGGTGAGGCCGATCTTCAGGGCGAGGTAGACGTTGGAGGCCCCGAAGATGAGCCCCAGGATCACCCCCAGCACCAGCGCGCGCGGCGTCAGCTCGGCGAGCGTCTGGGACGGAGCGATATAGGGTTTGTGCTCGGCCATGGCGGGTCCCTGACGGGTCGAAGAGGGCGGGGAATCATGCGTCTCCGCGGCCCCAGTGTCCAGCCGGGCACCGCCGCCGATCGGCCGACCGCACTGGAGACGCCTATCGCCGGGCGCCGGGGCTCATCACTTTTCAGCGCATGTCCGGCGCGCTCGACAGACTGTTCCTCGACTTCCAATCCGCCCTGGCCGGCCGCTACTCCATCGAGCGCGAGCTGGGACGCGGCGGGATGGGGATCGTCTACCTCGCGCGCGAGGTGCGGCTCGACCGCCCGGTCGCGCTGAAGCTCCTGCCGCCGACGCTCGCCGCCCGGCCGGAGCTGCGCGAGCGGTTCCTGCGCGAAGCCCGGACCGCCGCGAAGCTGTCCCATCCCAACATCATTCCGATCTACGCCGTGGACGAAGTGGACGCGTACGTGTTCTTCGCCATGGCGTATGTCGAAGGGGAGACGCTCACTGAGCGGGTCCGGTCCCGTGGCCCGCTGGCTCCCGGCGATGCGGCGCGCCTGCTGCGCGAGGTGGCGTGGGCGCTCGCGTACGCCCACGCCCAGGGCGTGATCCACCGCGACGTCAAACCGGACAACATCATGCTCGAGACCGGCTCGGGGCGGGCGCTGGTGGCCGACTTCGGCATCGCGGCGCAGGTGAGCGGCGCCGCCGGACTGCACGGCGGCGACATCGTCGGGACGCCGGAGTTCATGAGCCCGGAGCAGGCGCTGGGTGAGGACGTCGACGCGAAGAGCGACCTCTATTCGCTCGGCGTGGTCGGGTACTTCGTCCTCTCGGGCCGGCTGCCGTTCACGGGCACGAAGGCCACCGAGGTGCTGGCCAAGCAGGTGACCGAAGCGCCGCGGTCCCTCGCGGCGGTCGCCGACGGCACCCCGCGCCGGCTCGTCCAGACCATCGACAAGTGCCTGGCGAAGGAGCGCGACGAACGGCCCGCGAGCGCCGCCGCGCTGGCCGATCAGATGGGGCTGGCGCTCGAGCAGCGCAAGGAGCTACCGGTGCCGCTGCGGGTGTTCGCGAAGCGCGGCGGCCGCTTCGGCGGCCTCGGGGGACTGGTGTACGTCTGGGCCGTGACGATGTTGTCCGCGATCGTCACGCGAGGCGTCACCCCGGGTGGCCTCTCCCTCGCGGCCTGGTTGGGAACGTGGCTCGGCGGTCTGACCATCGTCCCGCTCTCGATCCTGATCGCCCGCGCGGGACGCCTGGCCAAGGCCGGGTTCACGCGCGAGGACGTCGTCACCGCGTTCCGCACCGAGCTCGAGTCCGGCAGCGAGGAGCGCGCGTACGAGTACGGACGAGGCCCGTCGTCGCTGGAGCGGATCCTGCGCCTGCTCGCCATCGCCGGCCTGGGCATCGCGGGGGTCGGGATCGCCGTCGGCAGCAGCATCGGTTATGGAACGTGGCCGGGCCTCGCCACGACCTTCGGGTTCATGGTGGGGCTGCCGTCGGCCGCGCTGGCCTTGGGACGGCTGCAGCGGCGCCGGGACCTGGATACCGCGCTCTGGCTGCGGATCTGGCGCGGGCCGATCGGGCGTCTGATCTTCGGCCGCCTGCGGGTGGCCCGGACGCGGCCCGCGCTGTCCTCGGGGTTCACGTTCCGTCCCACGGAGCTGGTGCTCGGGATGGCGGCGGAGCGGCTGTTCGAGCAGCTCCCGAAGGAGACCCGCGAGGAGCTGCGCGAGGTGCCGGACGTGCTGCGGCAGCTGGAGCAGGACGCCGGGAAGATGCGGGTCCGTCTCGACGAGCTGAACGACGCGTTACAGGGGGCGGGCGAGCGGGGGCGGCTCTCCGGTCAGATCGCGGACGAAATCAAGGCGCGGCGCGACCGGGTCGTTGCCGATCTGGAAGCGGAGCGGGAGCTGGTGCAGCGCCGGCTCAAGGACGCGGTGGCGGCGCTCGAAACGATCCGGCTCAACCTGCTCAAGCTCCACGCGGGCGCGGGGAGCGTTCAGAGCTTCACGACGGATCTGACGCTGGCCCGCGAAGCGGCGCGGGAAGTCGACCTGCTGCTCGAGGGACACCGGGAGATCGAGGACGCACTCTGATCTTCCACACGCGCGTGCCCAGCAGTCCCACCAGCACCAGCGCGTGGTACACGGCGGTGGGCCGGTCGCCCTTGATCAGCCACATGTAGTGCAGCACGCCGAGGGCGGCGGCGACGTACACGAGCTGGTGCAGCGTCGTCCAGCGCCGGCCGAGCCGCCGGATCCAGCCCTTGGTCGAGGTCCAGGCGATCGGAATCAGCAGCAGGAACGCCGTGAATCCCACCGTGACGTAGGGGCGCTTGGCGATGTCCTCCCAGACGTAGGCGAGGGTGAGCCCCTGGATCGGGAAGCCCTGGTCGATCACGAGGTAGGTCAGGAAGTGCAGGCAGACGTAGCTGAACGCGAGCAGGCCGAGCGTGCGCCGGTAGCGGATCAGCCCGTTCCATCCCGTGAGCCGCCGCAGGGGAGTCACCGCGAGACTCGCCAGCAGCAGCCAGATGGTCCAATCGCCGGTGCGGTGCTCGATCGCCTCGACCGGGTTCGCGCCCAGCCGGTCGGCGAACGCGTCGCGCACCAGCAGCGCGAGCGGCACCAGCGCCGCCAGCACCAGTGCGGTGTGCGCGAGCCGGGCGCCCCACCTGGCGCGCCCCCGACCACTCCCCACTCGCTCCCCCATCAGAAATTCGCCTTCAGATCCATTCCGGTATACAGCGACGCGACCTGGTCGCCGTAACCGTTGAACTTCACGGTCGGCCGCCGAAACAGCTCGCCGAGGCGCCGTTCGCGCTTCTGGCTCCAGCGCGGGTGGTCCACTTCGGGATTCACGTTGGCGTAGAACCCGTATTCGTTGGACGCAGCCATGTTCCAGGTCGTCGGCGGCTGCGTCCGCGTGAGCCGGATCTTGACGATCGACTTGATGCCCTTGAACCCGTACTTCCACGGGACGACGAGGCGGATCGGCGCGCCGTCCTGGTTGGGGAGCGGCTTGCCGTACAGCCCGGTGGCGAGAATGGCGAGCGGGTGCATCGCCTCGTCGAGCCGCAGCCCCTCCATGTAGGGCCAGGGCAGGATGTCGGTCTTCTGCCCCGGCATCTCCGACGGCCGGTACACCGTGGTGAACGCGACGTACTTCGCCTGGGACGTGGGCGCGACGTCGTGCAGCAGCCGGGAGAGCGAGAAGCCATTCCAGGGAATGACCATCGACCACGCCTCGACGCACCGCAACCGGTAGATCCGCTCCTCCGCAGGATAGCGGCGCAGGATCTCGTCCAGGTCGAAAGTCCCGGGCTTGTGGACTTCGCCTTCGACCGTGACGGTCCAGGGCCGCGTGTGGAAGCCGTCCGAGCTCTCCGAGGGGTCCCGCTTGTCGGGTCCGAACTCGTAGAAGTTGTTGTAGTGGGTGATGTCGTCGTACGAGTTCGGCTTGTCGTCATCCCCCCGGCCACCCCGCCACCCCAGGGAGTCGGGAGTCGGGAGTGGGCGGATCGGGAGCAGCGCGGCGCCGATCATCGCCCCCGTGGCTCCGATGAATTGCCGTCGGTTCCAGTAGAGGGCCTCCGGCGTAATCTCGGAGGAGGGGATGTCGTCGGGTCGCTTGATGAGCATCGGAGCCGTTCTCTGTGAGCGTGTCTTGTATGAATGTACGCCACGCTTCGCGAGTTCCGATGCTCAGAACGTTCTAATGCTGTCCGCCTTTGTCCGCCCTTGGTCCGCCTTTCACCGGCCGCCCACCGCCCGCAACCGCCCCGCCGCCTGCTCCAGCATGTCCATCGTCTTGCAGAAGGCGAACCGCACGAGCGTCCGCCCCAGCTCGGGCCGGCTGTAGAAACTCGACCCCGGCACCGGGGCCACGCCGTGCTCCGCCGTGAGCCAGGCGGCGAAGCGGTCGTCGGGGAGGTCTGAGAGGGCGGAGAAGTCGGCCATGACGTAGTAGGCGCCGGCGGGGGGCGTGCAGCGGAACCCGGCCGCGGCGAGCGCCCCGCACAGCAGGTCGCGGCGGGCGCGGTAGTCACGCGCCAATCCCGCGTAATAGTCCCGTCCCAGGGATTCCATCGCGACCGCGACGCCTTCCTGCAACGGCGCCGGCGCGCCCACGGTGAGGAAGTCGTGCACCTTCCGGATGGCGTCGGTCGTCCGTGGCGGCGCCACGATCGTGCCGATGCGCCACCCGGTGATGCTGAAGGTCTTGGACGCGCCGCTCACGGTGATGGTGCGCTCGCGCATTCCGTCGAGCGTCGCGATGGGAATGTGCTCGCCTTCGTAATAGATGTGCTCGTAGATTTCGTCGGTCACGGCGTAGCTGTCGTGGCGGCGGCAGCAGTCGGCAATCCCCTCGAGCTCCGCGCGGGTGAACACCTTCCCCGTGGGGTTGTTCGGGGTGCAGAGCACGATGGCCCGGGTCCTGGAGGAGAAGGCGGCCCGCAGCCGTTCGAGATCGAGCGGCTGGTCGGGAGCGATGGGAACGAACACCGGCTGGGCGCCGCACAGGATGGCGTCCGGGCCGTAGTTCTCGTAGAACGGCTCGAATACGATCACCTCGTCGCCGGGATCGACGATCGCGAGCAGGGTGGAGGCCATCGCCTCGGTCGCGCCGCAGGTCACGGTGATCTCGGTTTCCGGATTCACCGCCATACCGTACCAGTCGGCGTACTTGCGGGCGAGGGCGTCGCGCAGGTGCTTGGCGCCCCAGGTGATGGCGTACTGGTTGATGTCGGCCGCGATGGCGCGGGCCGCCGCGTCCTTCAGGACCTGGGGGGCCGGGAAGTTGGGGAATCCCTGCGCCAGGTTGATGGCGTCGTGCTGCGCCGCCAGGCGGGTCATGCCCCGGATGACGGACTCGGTAAAGGAATGCGTGCGGCGGGCGGTGTGCATGGGGCCAAATGATAACCTGCTTGACGGCCTCCAACTTGCAGGGTCAATTGGCTCGGTCCCCATGCGCCCGATCTCCTCTGCCGTTCCGCCGCGAGCGCTCCAGGCCCTCGCCGCCATCGGGCTGGCCCTCGCTGTCAGCACCTGCGCCCGGGAAGCCGTGGGGCCGCCGCGCCACGCCGCCTTCTCCGTCTCCCCCGTGCTGCCGGCCGGCCTGAGCCTGGCCGCGTTCAATCTCACGGTCGACAACGTCCGGTTGATCGTGGTGCGCGCGACCCCCGATACCGTGTTCGACCGGACGTTCGCGTTCCCCGCGAATCAGTCGAGCCTGTCGCTCTCGGCCGATGTGCCGCTCGAGCAGTCGCCCGAGACGTTCCAGGTCACCCTACAGCTGCTCTCGGCCACGACCGTGCTGTTCACCGGGACGCGAGCCGTAGCGGTCACGGCGGACCAGACGACGCCACCCACGCCGATCTCCCTCACCTTCAGCGGCCCGGGGCAGAACGTCGCCTCGCTGAGCATCGGCCCGCTCGACTCCGTGCTCACGCAGGGCGGCACGCTGCAGTTCCGCCTGACGGCGCGGGACGCGCTGGGCGCGATCGTGCCGACGTTCTATGCGTCGTGGACCACGAGCGACACGAATGTCGCCAAGGTGGACCCGACGGGCGTGCTGACGGCGCCGGTGTCCCGCGCTACGGTCAACGTCATCGCGCGCACCCCGAACACCACGACCCAGCCGAACGGGGTGACGGCGTCCACGCCCATCACCTTCGCGCCGGTGCCGACGGTGCTCGCCATCGCGAGCGGGTGCGGACAGAGCGGCCTGCTTGGCACCCAGTTGCCGCTGCCTGTCGTCGCCAAGGTGACCGCGGGCGACGGGCTCGGAGTCCGCGGGGTCGTGGTCACCTTCGCGCCGCCGGCCGGCGGTGCCGTGGCGACGGCTCAGGTGGTCACCGACGCCAACGGCTTGGCCCAGACGTTGGTCACGCTGCCGTCCACGTCCGGTCCCGCGGCGTTCCAGGTGAGCGCGCCGGGGCTCACGACGCAGCAATGCGCTCAGAGCGCCTTCGGCGCCGCCGCGAAGCTGGCCTTCACCGTCCAGCCGACGGCCGCCCTCGCCGGAGCCGCCATTGCCCCCGCGATCGTCGTCGCGGCACAGGACGCGCAGGGCACGCTGGTGCCGACGTTCACGGGTAACGTCACCGTCGCACTGGGCGCGAATCCGGGGAACGGCTCCCTGTCCGGCACCGACACCGTGGCGGCGGTCGGCGGGGTGGCGACGTTCTCGAATCTCAGCATCGACAAGGCCGGAACGAGCTACACCCTGGTGGCCAGCGCAGCGGGGCTCACTGGGGCCACGAGCGCCGCGTTCAACATCGGCGCCGGGACCGCCACGCAGCTCGCGTTCACCGTACAGCCCGTCGCCACCGCTTCAGGGGTCGCCATCACGCCCCCGGTCGTGGTCACCGCCCTCGACGCGTTCGGTAATCCGGTGCCCACGTTCGCCGCCGGCGTAACGGTATCGATCGATTCGGGACCCGCGGGAGCCGCGCTGACCGGGACGCCCACGGTGACGGCGGCCGGCGGCGTCGCCACCTTCGCGGACCTCACGCTCGACAAGGTCGGGTCCTATCACCTGCGCGCACACGCCACCGGATTGACCGACGCGATCAGCGCGCGCTGCGACGTCACCATCGGGTTGTCGCGCCTGCTCTCCTTCACCGTCCAGCCGACCAGCGTGACGGCAGGAAGCGTGATCACCCCGCCGGTCCAGGTGACCGTGAAGGATCTGCAGGGAAACACGGACGCGACCTTCAACGGCAACGTCGTCGTGGCCATCGCCACCAATCCCGGAGGGGGGACGCTCTCGGGTATCGACACCGTCGCCGCCATCGCGGGCGTGGCCAGCTTCTCCACTCTGAGCATCGACAAGAGCGGCATCGGCTACACGCTGCAGGCCACGGCCACGGGCGTGACGACCGGGACCAGCACGGCGTTCACGGTCAACCCTGGGGCCGCGACGCAGCTCGTCTTCCTCGTGCCGCCGGCCACGGTCGGCGTCAACGCCCCGATCACGCCGGCGGTGGTCGTGGGGATCGAGGACGCCTTCGGCAACCTGGTAACCACGGCCACGAACCAGGTCGATATGCGCATCGGGGTGAACCCGAGCAACGCGACGCTGGGTGGGACGACCCCGGTGACCGCGGTGAACGGGATCGCGACGTTCTCCAACCTGACGCTCAATCAGCCGGGCACGGGGTTCACCCTCGTCGCCGGGTCGGGCACCCTGACGGCCGCCACCAGTCCGCCGTTCGATGTCCTGCCGGGGGCCACGCAGTTCCTGGTTCAGTTGAATCCCGCCACGGTGACGGCCGGGGGAAGCACGGACCTCATCGTGACGGCGCAGGACGCGTTGGGGAACACGGTGGCAGGCTATCGTGGCACCGTGTTCTTTATCTCGAGCGATCCGCTGGCCGCGCTTCCCGCCAACTACACCTTCGTCGCGGGTGACAACGGGAAGCACACGTTTACGGGGGGCGTGACGCTGAAGACCGCGTCGAGTCAGGTCGTGTATGCCACCGACGTGGCAAATTCGAGCATCACCGGCTTCGGCATCGTGACGGTGACGCCGGGGCCGGCCAGCAAGCTGGCCTACGTTCAGCAGCCCTCGGACGTAGTGCAGAGCGTCACGATGTCGCCGGCCGTGCAGGTCGCCATCGAGGATCAGTTCGGCAACGTGGTGACGAGCGCCACGAACATGGTCTCGCTGAACATTGCGGCCAATCCGAGCAACGGCCTGCTCACCGGCGGCGGCGCGGTGGGGCCGGTGAGCGGCATCGTCCCCTTCCCCCGGCTTTCCATCGATCAGGCCGGGAACGGATACACGCTGCAGGCGATATCCTCCGGTCTCACGAGCGTCACGAGCGCCCCGTTCAACGTGCTGGGCGCGGCCACGAAGCAGTGGACCGGTGCGCTGAGCACCGACTGGTCCACATCGGGCAACTGGACGCCGGCCGGCGCCCCGACGGGCTCCGACGACGTGCTCATTCCGTCGGGCCTGACGAACGACCCGACGCTGTCAGCCAGTTCCACAGTGCACAACCTCACGATGGGCGGCGCGTCGATCGCGACCGCCGGGTTCCCCCTCGACGTATTGGGCAATCTCGACGCGCCGTTGGGGCAGATCACCGGTACGGGGACAGTGCTACTCGATGGCACCGGGGTGACGGTCCAGGGCAGCCTCCCGAACGTGCAGGTAGGCGGCACCGTGAGGGTGATCGGGCTGCTGAGCGTCCAGGGCGACCTCGACATCACGGGGACCGGCGTCGTCGATCTCGGCACGACGCAGACCATCGTGGTGACCGGCGCCATTACAACGGGCTCCAGCGCCGTGCTCGTCGACACAGGCGGGAGCGTGATCACCGTCGACCGGGACGTGATCTTCGGTGGCGGCAGCGAGGCCGGGAAGTTGACCAACGGCGCGCTCCAGCTCGTGGGCAACTTCACACAGAACGGGGACCCGGAGAGCTTCTCCGCGGGCACCGGATTCATCACGCAGTTCGTGAGCCTCAACCCGCAAACGATTTCTTTCGTGAACCCGGGCTTCGGAGCCGGGACGTCGCACTTCGGCGGCCTCCAGGTGGTGGACACCGCCGGCGTCTCCCTCTTGAGCTCCGCCTTCGTGGGCGGCCAGTT
>DATGDE010000164.1:0-3771 GCA_035311125.1 Gemmatimonadales bacterium | reverse complement strand
TTCGCCACCGCGACGACGATGCCGGACACGAACACGCACAGGAACATCACCAGGGCAAGCAGCAGGCCCTTGCCGAGTCCGACCAGAAACAGCGGGACGATCTTCCCGACCCCGAATCGCCACACGTCGCCGAACTCCGGCACTCGACCCAGGTAGGAATCGGAGATGATGCGAATCGACCCGGCGGTCAGCAGCAACATCGCGCACAGGTAGAGGATCCCGAGGACCAGGCTCCACAGCACGAGCGGGATGATCTGCGACTGCAGCGCGGCCACCGCCTCTTCCGGCGTCGTGGCCTGGGCTCCGAAGAACCGCACCCGCCAATAGAGGCCGATGGCGACCGGGACCCACAGCACCACCAGGCTCAGCTTCAGGAAGAGTCCGAAGTGGCGCCGGAACAGCGACAGGGCGCCGTCCAGGATCTCCCCGAATTCCATCTGCTCAATGGACTGCAGGCCGGCCATCGGGACTCGCCCTCGACAGGGGAATGGCGGTAAGATGAGGACGTGAGCGCCCGTGCGCGAGCCCCGCTCCACCCGAGCGGCCTACGCCAGCAGCTCGGCGTCGAAACGCCGGAACATGTCGTCCTCTCCTTCGAGCTCGCCGGTCTCGGCTCGCGGGCCGCGGCCGCAGCTGCGGACCTGGTGCTGCTCGTCGTGGCCTACGTCGTCGTGTTCCTCTTCTACGCGGCCGCCGGACTGTCGGAATTGTGGAGCTCCGGCGTGGCCAGCTGGGGAACCGCCCTCATCGTGCTCGTCGCCGGCCTGGGCTTCTTCCTCTATTTCGCCCTGTTCGAGGCGTTGTGGGACGGCCGCACGCCGGGGAAGCGTGCTCTCGGCCTGCGGGTCGTGCTGGACACCGGTCGCCCGGTCACCGCCAACGCGGCCACCGTCCGCAACCTGCTGCGCATCGTGGACTTCCTGTTCCCGCTGGGACCGCTCCCGGGCATCGCGTTCGTCTTCTTTCACCCCGCCAACAAGCGGCTCGGTGACCTCGCCGCCGGCACGATCGTGGTGCGCGACCGCGTGGCGGCGTGGCGACTCGCACCCGCGCCGCCGCCACGAGCCGATGCGGCGCTCGAGCTCGGCCCGCCGGAGCTGTCCGAGCCCGAATTCGCCCTGCTCGACCGCTTCCTCGCCCGCGCGGACCAGCTGCTTCCCGCGGTGCAAGCGCGCATGGCCGCCGACCTGGCGCGCCGCATCGAAGCGAAGATCCCGCGACGCACCGGCGATTCCCTGGCCTACCTCGCTCTGGTGTTCGCCGACGAGCAGCAGAAGCGTAGCGGACGCTTCGCCACGTGGGCGACCGGTGCTGCCGGCCGCATTACCGTGACGGCCGAGCGGTTCTTCGCGCGCAAGCGCGACACGTGGGAGGCGTTCCGCGAAGCGGCACAGCGCTCCGAGCGCGGTGGACTCGCGCGGGTCCCCGCGGCGGAAATCCCCGCGTTCGCCGCCCGTTACCGCGAGGTGGCGGCCGATCTGGCGCGGGCGCGCACCTACGGCGTGGATCCACAGGTCGTGGCCTACCTCGAGCGACTGGTCGGGGCGGGCCACACGGTGCTGTACCAGGCGCGCGCCACTCGCCGGCCGCCGTTCCTCCGCACCGTCCTCGCCGATTTTTCGGCGGCCGTGGTCGAATCGTGGGCGTACGTGCTGGCGAGCTTCCTCCTGTTCATGGTGCCGGCGGTGATCGGCTACGTGATGCTGCGCGAGCGGCCGCAGCTCGCCGACGAGATCGTCTCCCCCATCATGGTCAGCCGGGCCGAGCAGGCGGCCGAGCGGCAGTCGGAGGGGATCGGATATGCGCAGGCCGAAAGCGGCGAGCGGCCGGTGATCGCGGCGACGATCATCTCGAACAACGTCCGGGTGTGCCTCGTGGCGTTCGCCGGCGGCATGCTGGCGGGCGTGCTCACCCTCTGGGCGCTGGTGTTCAACGGGCTCGCGATCGGCACTGGTTTTGGCGTGTTCGCCAATTACCACGCGGCGGGATATCTCGGCACCTTCGTGGCCGGCCACGGGGTGCTGGAGCTCACCGCCATCTTCATTTCCGGCGGGGCCGGTTTCCGTCTCGCCCACGCGTTGATCGACCCGGGCGACCGGACGCGCCTCGACGCGCTCGTCGTGGACGGCCGGATCGCGATGCGCATGATCGGGGCCGTCGTGTTCCTGCTCGCCATCGCCGGTACCATCGAGGGGTTGCTGTCGACGAGCGATGCGCCGCCGCCGCTGAAGTTCGCCGTGAGCGGAGCCAGCGCGCTGTTGCTGGGGCTCTACTTCACCAACGGATATCGGTACCTGAAGGCGGCGCCGGGGACACGGGGAAATCTGGAGCAGGGAGCACAGAGCAGTCTGCGACGGTGAATGATGTGAAACGGGACCAACTGCTCCGTGCTCCCTGCTCTGTGGGGCGCTCGAGCCAACACGGCCCATGGCGGTGGACAGAACCGTGCACGGTGCCGCCGGCTCACGAGAGGGCGGAGCCCCCGATCACGTCAGAGCAGGGAGCGGTACAGATCGCGGAGGTGATGATCCCGAAGATCGCGGACGGAGAGCCAGAGGTCCTGCTCGGAGAGCGCGCAGAAGATCTCCGCGGTGGACCGCTCGTGCTCGGTGTCTTCCAGACCGAAAAGAACGCGACCCCGCCAAGCCCCGTCCTCCGCATGGCGGAGCAGGAGCCGAACGGCGACACTCTGGCCTTCAAAGCGTATGGGGGGAAGATCGTGGACGACTGCTTCGTGAAGCGCCGGGACTGCTTGACGTGCCGGTTGAGCGGACATGCCATCCCAGGGTTTGGTTTGGAGAAACATTATACGGACCTTCGACTTACGCAATACGCAGGGGCCAAGTGTCAGGGGTCGGGTGCCAGGAATGAACCCCCTGACCCCTGACACCCGACCCCCGACACCTAGATCCTGAACGGCACCGGCATGAAGGTGAGGAGAAACAGCGCCAGCGCGCCCCACGCCATGAGCCGCCGGGAGCGAGGCAACGGACGGCTCGTCTCCAGTACGGTCGGGTGATCGAGTCGGCCACGCGATACGGCGAGCACGAGCCCCGCCCAGATGTACCAGCCGACCCACCAGGATCCCAGGATTAGCACCACGAGCCAGAAGGCGAACGCCGCGCGCCGGTGCCAGCGAGGGATCGCGGCGTACAGGATGTGCCCCCCGTCGAGCTGCGCCATCGGCATGAGGTTGATCATCGTCACGAACATCCCGAGCACTCCTGCGAACGCGAGGGGATGCACCACCACCGGCCCGAGGTCGCCGTGCATCGCCCAGCGAGCAAGCAGCGTGACCAGCGAGTCGCCCAGCCGCAGCACCTCGGAATCGGAATACCGCAACAGCATGCCGCTCAGTCCGCTCGCGGGCGGGATCGCAACGGACAGGTGCAGCCCGAGCAGCAGGGTCGGCAGCGCCACCGCGAATCCGGCCAGGGGCCCCGCCACGCCCACGTCGAACAGTTGTCGCCGGTCCGACAGCAATGTCCGCAGTCTGATGAAGGCGCCCATGGTGCCGATGAAGGAGGGCCACAGCGGGACGGGCAGGAAGTACGGGGGAGACACGTCGAGTAGGTAGCGCCGGGCAGTCACGTAATGCCCCAGCTCGTGGGCCAGCAGGATGGCCATGAGGGGGATCGAGAAGGCCGTCCCGGCGAGCAGCGCGTGCGCCGGGTCGCCCACGAATGACAGGCGGCCCCGCAGCAGCCCCCAGGCGTCGTTCAGCTCGGCTCGTCCCTGCAGTACTGCTCCGGCGATGGTCGTCGTGATCAG
>DATGDE010000163.1:0-15286 GCA_035311125.1 Gemmatimonadales bacterium | reverse complement strand
GAGGATGTCGTTGATGACCGACAGGAGGTGCTGTCCTGCGGAGTGGATCTTGCCCAGATCCGGGAGGTACTCGGCGCGGCCGTCCTCCTCGACCTGCTCCTGGAGCATCTCGCTGTAGCCGATGATCGCGTTGAGGGGCGTGCGCAGCTCGTGGCTCGTGCTCGCGAGGAAGCGGCTCTTCGTTTCGTTGGCCGCCTCTGCTTCGCGTCGCGCCTGCAGCAGCTCGCTGATGTCGTGGTACAGACCGATCATGCCGACCCGCTCGTCCCCGACGGTGATCGGGATGGAAGCGATCTCGACGTCCACGATCGATCCGTCCTTGCGGCGGCGCCGGCCGATCCCGCCGGCGACGCTCCCTCCCTGCATCGCCCGGTCGGTGTAGGCCTGCGCTTCGCCCAGCGTCTCCTCGGTCGTCACGAGCTGGTCGAGGTCGTGCCCGATCACGTCCGCTTCGCGGTATCCGAACAGGCGCTCGAACGCCGGATTGCAGGAGGTGATCCTGCCCTCGAGATCCACGTTGACGATCGCGACCGGGTTGTTGCGCATCAGACTCTCGAAGTACTGCTGCGCCGCGGCGTACAGGCGCGCATTCTCGATCGCGACCGCCGCCTGCGGCGCGAACAGCTGCAGCAGCCGCAGGTCCTCGGGCCCGAACTGCCGCGAGGGGTCGGAATGCACGCTGGCGATGGCGCCCACCAGCCGGGTGCCGATCAGGAGCGGCGCGGCCATGACGGACTGGATGCTCCCGCGCTCGTACTTCGTGGAGTGGCCGTCCCACTCCTGATAGCGCGGAATGATGAGCGGCTCGTGCGTTTGGGCGACCCGGCCCATCGCTCCCTCCCCCAGGGCCATCCGGGTCCCGACCGCGTTGGTTTCCAGGTTGTGACTCGCCACGATCTGCAGATCCTTGCGCGACTCGTCGTAGGTCGCCAGCTCACCCCCGGTGACGCCCAGCAGGCTGACCGCCCGCTCGAGCACCCGGCTGAGCACGCGCTCCAGCTCCAGCTCGCCCGAGAGATCCTGCATCGTGTCGAGCAGGGCCTGCTGCTCCTCGGCCCGGCGCCGCTCCGCCGTGAACAGCCGGGCGTTCTCGATCGCGATCGCCGCCTGCGGGGCGAACATCATCAGGCGCCGCAGGTCGGTCTCGCCGAACTCGCGCGACGCGTCGGCGTGCACGCTGGCGATGGCGCCCACCAGCCGGTTGCCGATCAGCAGCGGTCCCGCCATTACCGACTGGATGCTCGAGCGCTCGTACTGCGCCGAGTGTCCTTCCCACTCCTGATAGCGGGGGATGATGAGGGGTTGCAGGGTCTGCGCCGCGCGGCCCATCGCCCCTTCGCCCAGCGCCATGCGCGTGCCCGTGACGTCGGTCTCCATGTTGTGGCTTGCGACGATCAGCAGGTCCTTGGCGTTCTCGTCGTAGATGGCGAGCTCGCCGCCGGTCACGTCGAGCAGGGTCACCGCGCGCTCCAGCACCGTGCGCAGCAGCTTGTCGAGCTCCAGCTCGCCGGAGAGGTCGGAGAGGGTGTCGAGCAGCGCCTGCTGCTCGGCGGCGCGGCTGCGCGCGACGCTGTAGAGCCGGGCGTTCTCGATCGCGACGGCGGCCTGCGCGGCGAACAGATTCAGCAGGCGCAGCTCGCGCTGGCCGAAGGTGCGTGCGGGGTCGGAATGCACGCTGGCGATGGCCCCCACCAGCCGGTCGCCGATCACCAGCGGCGCGGCCATGACGGTCTGGATCGTGCCGCGCTCGTACTGCGCCGAGCGGCCCACCCACTGCTGGTAATGCGGAATGATCAGCGGCTCCTGCGTCTGCGCGACGTGCCCCATCGCGCCCTCGCCCAGCTGCATCCGCGTGCCGATGGCGTTGGTCCCCATGTTGTGGCTCGCCACGATGACCAGCTGCTGGGTGGCTTCATCCACGATGGCGAGCTCGCCGCCGGTCACGTCGAGCAGCGTGACCGCGCGCTCGAGCACCGCCTGCAGCAGCCGGTCCAGCTCCAGCTGGCCCGACAGGTCGGCCAGCGTATCGAGCAGGGCGCGCTGCTCGGCGATGCGCTGCCGGTCCGCGGCGAGCAGCCGGGTGCGCCCGATGGCGATCCCCGCCTGATTCGCGGCCGCCGCGAGGATCTCGAGATCCCCCTGCTCGAAGGCCCGGCCGCCGGCGCGCTGCACCACGACCTCGCCGATGGCGTTCTGGTCGATGCGCAGAGGGAGCTTCAGCTCGGAGTGCGCCTCGTCGCCCGGGGCGAACGCTCCCGCGCTCGCCCGCAGCGCGGGCTCGAAGGCGGTCGCTCCGGCGAGATAGAGCCCCACGCCGTCGAAGCCGAACGCCCCGTGGCACAGGCTCTCGACCACGGCGCGGCACACCGCGTCCTCGTCCTGGGCCTCGGCGATGCGGTTGCTCAGCGCCAGCAGGGCGGACCGCAGCGGGGGAGCGCTCATCCGTCGCTCCGCGAGGCGGCGGGAGGAACGGGGGCGGCCGGTGTCACGGCGGGCAGCCAGATCGTGAAGGTGGACCCCCGGCCGAGCTCGCTCTCCACCGAGACATCACCGCCCATCATCCGGCAGAAGCGCCGGGTGATGGCGAGCCCGAGCCCCGTGCCGCCGTACTTGCTGGCCGTCGCGACGTCGGCCTGGGCGAACGCCTCGAACAGCCGTTCCATCTGGGCCGGCGTCATTCCGATGCCGGTATCGGCCACCCGGAACACGATGCGGTCGCCGTTCGCTTCCGGGCCGTCACTCCCCGGCTCGCGCGCGACCGCGAGCGTGATCGTGCCGTTGCGCGTGAATTTGCAGGCGTTGGACAGCAGGTTGAGCAGCATCTGCCGGACCTTGGTCAGGTCGGCGTGCATCGCGCCGGCGTCCGGTGCGCCGCGCAGCTCCAGCCGGTTGGCGTTCTTTTCGACCAGCGGCCGCACGGTGACGGCGACCTCGTCGATCAGAGCGCCGACGGCGAACGGCTCCAGGTACAGGTCCATCTTCCCGGCTTCGATCTTCGAGAGGTCGAGGATGTCGTTGATCAGGGACAGCAGGTGCTTGCCCGCGGTCCGGATCTTGGTCACGTCCGCCGCGATTTGCGGCTGTTGCAGCTCCTCGATCTCCTCCTCCACCATCTCGCTGTAGCCGATGATCGCGTTGAGCGGCGTGCGCAGCTCGTGGCTCATGCTCGCCAGGAACTGGCTCTTGGCGCTGTTGGCGTTCTCGGCCTCGCGCCGGGCCTGGAGCAGCTCGCTGATGTCGTGGTAGAGACCCATCAGCCCGACCCGCTCCCCGCCGACGATCACCGGGACGCCCAGGACTTCCACGTCCACCAGCGTGCCGTCCTTGCGCCTGCGACGGCCGATGCCGTGGATCGGGCGGCTCAGCGCTTCCTGGGAGTACTGGACCGCCTCCGAGCGCGTGGCGTCGGTCGCCACGAGGTCGTCGAGGTTGCGGCCGATCGCCTCGGCCTGCTGGTAGCCGAACAGCTTCTCGAAGGCCGGATTGCACGCCATCACGTTGTGGTTGCGGTCCAGCGTGACGATCGCGACGGGGCTGTTCTGCACGAGGTCTTCGAAGTACTGCTTCTGGCGCTGGGCGGCGGCATAGAGGCGGGCGTTCTCGATCGCGATCGCGGCCTGCGGCGCGAACATGTTGAGCAGCCGCAGGTCCTCCGCCCCAAAGATGCGGCTCGGGTCCGAATGCACCGTGGCGATCGCCCCCACCAGCCGCCGGCCGATCAGCAGCGGCGCCGCCATTACCGAGTGGACCGTCACGTCGGCGTACTGTCCCGAGCGCCCCAGCCACTCGTGGTACGAGGGGATGATCAGCGGCTCGCGCGTCCGCGCGACGTGACCCATCGCGCCCTCGCCCAGCGACAGCCGCGTCCCCGTCGAATCCTTGCCGATGTTCTGACTCGCCACCACCTCCAGCTGCTTCGCCTGCTCCTCGTAGATCGCCACCTCGCCGCCCGTTACGCCGAGCAGGGTCACGGCGCGATTCAGCACCGCCTGCAGCACGCGGGGGAGCTCCAGATCCGACGACAGGTCGGCCATCGTGTCGAGCAGCGCCTTGTGCTCGTCCACGCGCCGCCGCTCCTCGGCGAGGAGCCGCGCCCGCCCGATCGCGATGCTGGCCTGATTGGCCGCCGCGGTGAGGATCTCGAAGTCCTCCGCGGCGAACGCGTTGGGCTCGCTGCTCTCGACCACCAGCACGCCGATCGTCCGGCCGTCCACCCGCAGCGGCACGTCCACCTCGGAGCCGCTCGCGAGGCTGGGGAGGTACCCCGCCGCCCGCGTCACGTCGGGTGTGTAATGCAGCTGGCCGTCCTGGAGCGCCCGTTCGCTCAGGCCCTGGCCGCGATGCACGTGCCAGTCGAGCGGCACGTCCGGCCAGCCGACCGACGCCTGCAGCACCCGGTCGCCCGATGCCTCGTCCAGGAGGAACGCGCCGAGGAAATTGTAGCCCAGGGCTTCGTCATGCAGGCCGTTCACCATCGAGCGGTACACCTCCCGCTCGCCGGTCGCGGCGGCGATCGCCGTGGTGAGCCGGAGCAGCGCGGCCTGCCGCCGCGCGGCGTCGGTCTGCGCCTGCCGGTGAGCGGGGCCGGAGCGCCGGGGGGTCGCGCGTCGTGAGGTCGCCATGGCCTAGGATTCTACCCGGGCGCGGGCCGCGACGTGCTCGCGCACCACCGCGGCCAGCGCCTCGAGACCGGCACCCGCTCCGCCACCGCCGACGCCCCGCTTCGTGACGACCCGCTCCACGTCGCCGTTCAGGCGTCGGCGCTCCTCGTCGCTGAGCTCCTTGGCCGTGATCACCACGACCGGCACCTCCCGCCACGCGGCGCGCTCGCGCAGCGCCTCGAGGAACTCGAAGCCGTTCATCTCCGGCATCATGAGGTCGAGCAGCACCAGATCAGGGACGCGCTGCGCCATGCGCTCGAGCGCGACCCGGCCGTGCTCGGCTTCGGCGACCGCCCACCCCTCGGTTTCCAGCGTGCGCCGCAGCACGCGTCGCACGTCCCCGTCGTCCTCGACCACGAGTACGTGGTGCGCCGTGCCCGCGGGCCGCGGCCGGGCGCTGTAGCGCCGCAGCACCGCCGCCAGCCGCTCGCGCTCGATCGGCTTGGTGAGATACTCCGCCGCGCCGAGGGCGAACCCGAGCCGCTGCTCGTCCGCCACCGAGAGCATCACCACCGGGATCGGGGCCAGGGCCGGGTCGCTCTTCAGCGCCGCCAGCACCGTCCAGCCGTCCATGCCGGGCATCATGACGTCCAGCGTGATCACGTCCGGCCGCAGCGTGCGCGCCGCCTCGAGCCCCGCCGCGCCGCTCGCCGCGGCCACCACGCGCAGCCCTTCCCGCTCTAGGCTCCGGACCACGAGCTCGCGGGCCGTCGCCTCGTCGTCGATCACGAGCACCGTCGCGGCCGCCGCCGACGCCGGCAGCGCGATCTCCGCGGCCGCCTCGACCGGACCGTCCGCCGGCAGCCGCACGGTGAAGGTCGATCCCTTGCCCGGCTCGCTTTCGACCGTCACGTCGCCGCCCATCAGCTGGCAGAACCGCCGGCTGATCGCGAGACCCAGCCCGGTGCCGCCGTACTTCGCCGCCGTGGACGCCTCCGCCTGCGAGAACGCCTGGAACAGCCGAGCCTGCTGCCCTGCGGTCATGCCGATGCCCGTATCGCGCACCCGCAGCACGATCGTCCCGCCGTCCCGCTCGGCCTCGAGCGTGATCAGGCCGCGCTCGGTGAACTTGCTGGCGTTGGACAGCAGGTTGAGCAGCACCTGGCGCACGCGGATCTCGTCGGAGTGCATCGAGCCCAGATCCGGCGCGACGCGCAGGTCGAGACGGTTGCCGTTCTTCGCGACCAGCGGACGCACCGTCGTCGCCACCTGCTCCAGCAGCGGCGCGAGCACGAACGTCTCGAGATGGAGCTCCATCTTCCCAGCCTCGATCTTCGACAGATCGAGCACGTCGTTGATCAGCGCCAGGAGGTGCTTCCCCGCCGCGTGGATCTTCTGCAGGTCGGGTACCGCCGCGCTGTCGCCCCGTTCGGCCGCGTCCTCCTGCAGCATCTCGCTGTACCCGATGATCGCATTGAGCGGGGTGCGCAGCTCGTGGCTCATGCTCGCCAGGAACTGGCTCTTGGCGCTGTTGGCGGCCTCGGCGTCGCGCCGCGCCGAGAGCAGCTCCGTGATGTCGTGATACAGCGCCATCAGCCCGACCCGGCGGCCGTTCACGATCACCGGCACCCCCAGCACTTCGACGTCCACCAGGCTCCCGTCCTTGCGGCGCCGCTGGCTGATCACCTTCACCGCCCGGCGTGCCAGGGCCTGCTCGGTGTATCCCACGGCCTCCGTCCGCGTCGTCTCTGTGGTGATCAGGTCGTCCAGATTCTGCCCGATCACTTCGGCCTCGCGGTAGCCGTACATCTTCTCGAAGGCGGGGTTGCACGAGACAACCCGGTGATCCACGTCGAGCGTCACGATCGCCACCGGGCTGTTCAGCACCAGCTCCGCGAAATACTGCCGCTGCTCCTGCGCGGCGGTGAACAGACGCGCGTTGGCGATGGCGATGGCCGCCTGCGGCGCGAACAGGTTGAGCAGGCGGAGATCGTCTTCGCCGAAGCGCCGCAGGGGATCGCGGTCCATGAAGGCGATCGCGCCCACCAGCTCGCCTCCCACCACCAGCGGAGCCACCATGACCGCGTGAAAATCCACCGCGGCGTACTGCTCGGACCGCCCGGCCCATTCGAGGTAATTGGGGATGAGGAGCGGCTCACGAGTCCGCGCCACGTGCCCCATCGCCCCTTCGCCGACCGCCATGCGGGTCCCCGTGGTGTCGCGCCGGCCCACGTTGTGACTGGCGACGATCTCCAGCTGCTGTGCGGGCGCGTCGTAGATCGCGAGCTCCCCGTGGCTCACCCGCAGCAGCGCGACCGCGCGCTCCAGCACGGCCCGCAACAGCGTGGACAGCTCCAGCTGCGCCGAGAGGTCGGCCATCGTGGCGCGCAGCGCTTCCTGCTCGTCGGCGCGCTGGCGCTCCGCGGCCAGCAGCCGCGCGCGGCCGATCGCGATGCCGGTCTGGTGCGCCGCCGCCGTCAGGATCTCGAAGTCGTGCGCGTCGAACGCATCGGGATGATTGCTCTCCACCACGAGCACGCCCACCAGCTCGCGGTTGATGAGCACGGGCACGTCCACCTCCGAGCCCTCGTTCCGGGTCGGCAGGTAGCGGGTATCGCGCGTGACCTGCGGCGTGTAGTGCAGGCGGCCGTCGAGCAGCGGGCGCTCGCTCAATCCCTGACCGGGTCGCACCCGCAGCCCGGCCGGCGCCTCCGCCCACCCGGCGCTCGCCACCAGCACTCGATCGCCCGTGGCCGCATCGACCAGCAGCAGCGCGACGAAGTCGTAGCCCAGCGCCTCGTCGCGCAAGCCGTTGGCCACCGCACGGCAGATCTCCGTCTCGGTCTCCGCCGTGGCGATCGCCGTGCTGAGGCGCATCAGTGCCGCGCCGCGATCGCGGGACGGAGTACGAGCGGCGGCGCGCCGCGCAGGGCGGGTCGGCGTGCGTTTGGGCAGTCGAAAGCCTTGGAAAAGAGGGTCCGGGAATATGACTCCGGCAACCGCCGGGCCGCCATCTTGCGTGACCGCCACACCCGGCGTATCACAAACCCGGTGCGGCCATTCGTTTTCCTGGTCTCGCTCGCAGTGCTCGGGTGTGAAGCCCCCTTCACCTTCCCTGCTCCGGTTGCGTCGGTCCTCGTCGCGCCGACTACCGCCGATCTCCCCCAGGGCGACAGCCTGCAGCTGACGGCCACGGTGCACGACTCCACCGGGCACCCGGTGGCCGGCCGCCCGATCGAGTGGGCGAGCTCGGACCCTGTCCACCTGCCGGTGACTGCCGCGGGGCTGGTCATTGCCGTCGGCGCCGGAGCGGCGACGATCAGCGCTACCGTCGACGGAGTGAGCGGCGGGGCGCAGGTTCGCGTCATCGCGAAGGTGGCCCGGGTCACCATCGACCAGGGCGACCTCACGGTCGTGCCGGGCGCCCTCGTGCCGCTCGTCGCGACGCCACGCGACCCGACGGGCCTGGCGCTCGGAGGACGCATCGTGACCTGGGCCAGCAGCGATACGCTGGTGGCCCGGGTCTCCCCGACCGGCCTGCTCGAGACGGCAGCCGAGGGCGTCGCGACCGTGACGGCCCGCGTGGAGGGGGTCCGGGCGACGGTCGCGATCCGCGTCGTCCGCGTGCGCTTCACGTCGCTCAGCGCCGGCGAGTTCCGCCACACCTGCGCGATCACGTCCGAGGCACGCGTATTCTGCTGGGGAGAGAACGGCCTCGGGCAGCTTGGCGTCGCCGCCCTCGCCCAGAGTCCGTTCCCGATCGCCGCGAGCAACGCCCCAGCGTTCGCCGACGTATCGGCCGGCGGGACCTTTACATGCGCTCGCGACGCCAGCGGCGGAGTGCAGTGCTGGGGATCGGGTGCCCGGGGGCGCCTGGGCAACGGCAGCGCGAGGACGTCATCGGTGCCGGGTGCCGTCCTTCTCGCGATGCCGCTGCTCACCCTCAGCTCCGGCTGGAACCACAGCTGCGGCGTCGGAGCCGACCAGGGCGGCATCTGCTGGGGGGAGTTCCCACAAGTCGGGAGCGGGCCGGGACCGATCGCATGGACACCCGTCAGCGTGACGGGCAACCTCGCCTACGTTCAAATCGCAGCCGGAGAAGGCTTCACCTGCGGGCTGAGCGCCGACAGCCTGGCGTACTGTTGGGGCGTGAACTTCGCCTCGCGGCTCGGGGTGGAAGGCGTGTCGTCGTCGGCCGCACCGGTCGTCGTCGGTGATTCGCTTCGCTTCAGTCAGCTCACAGCTGGTGGACTGCACGCCTGTGGACTCGCCTCGACGGGTGAGATCTGGTGCTGGGGCGAAAACCGCTCAGGTCAGCTCGGCGCGGGCGCGGCGCTCGACAGCAGCGCGGCGCCGCAACGGGTGGCCGGCGGACTCTCCTTCGCCGCCGTCGCGGCCGGCTCTCATTCGACGTGCGCCATCACCACGGACGGATCGGCCTACTGCTGGGGCGCGAACGACGCGGGACAGCTGGGCGCCGCCGCGAGCGCGTCGTGCGATGGCACACCCTGCAGCCGCACGCCGCTCGCCGTGAGCGGTGGCCTGCGATTCACGGAGATCTCGGTCGGGGATCTGCATGCCTGTGGGCTGAGCGTGGACGGCATCGCGTATTGCTGGGGGAAGAACGACCGCGGGCAGCTGGGCGACGGCACGCTCATCGATCGTGCCACGCCGACGCTGGTTCTGGGACAGCGCTAGAAGGCACCTCCGCCGTTGCGACCGGCGACCATGTGCGAGATGTCCGCCACCAGCGCATACGCCGCGGTGTCCTGGGCGATCCCGCCCGTCAGGACCACGAGGACGTAGGGCGACCCTGACGCCGGATAGACGACGCCGGCGTCGTGATAGACGACGCCCCCGATCCATCCCGTCTTGTGCGCGACGCGTGCCCCCGGCGGCAGCCCTGCCGGAATTCCCTCGGTGAAGTGCTGGCGGCCGAGGATCTCCAGCATGTCGCGACACGCGGCCGGCGAGGCCGCACGGTATTGCGCCAGCGCCGCGAACAGCACCCCCAGATCGCGCGCCGTGGTGGTGTTGTTCAGGCCCGCCTGATACGCCTTGCCGTCTTCCACGCCGCGCAACACGAGGATCGAATCGGCGCCGAGGGCGTGGGCGGTCGCGTTGGCCCGCTTTGCCCCCACGCGGTCGATCAGCAGATTGGTGGCGAGGTTGGAGGACACCGTTTCCATCAGCTCGATGAGCCGGCGGATCGGGAGCTTCCGGCCTACCAGATCGTACAGCGTCGAGTCGGAGTCGTCGGCCTTGTCGAGCTGATAGGGCGACCCGTCCACGATCGAGCTGAAGGTGTTCGTGACCGGGATCGAATCGTCGAGGGAAAGCCCGCCCGCGTCCCGGTCGCGGAACAGCTGGATCATCACCGGCACCTTCATCGTACTCGCCGCATGGAACCGGGCGTTGGCGTTCACCAGCAGCGTGTCGCCCGTTCCCAGGTCCCGGACATACACCCCCACCGCCCGCGCCGGCGTCCGGGCGATCCGCCGCTCGATCGCGACGCGGAGGGAGTCCAGGGTCTGGCCGCGCGCCGGTGACGCTCCGGTCGAGGCGAGGAGCGCTACGAGACCACCGCCGTACAGGATGCGGTTCATGAGGCCGGAATATACGCGTCCGTGCGCCGCGTCCGTTTGACGCCGCTTCTCGCCGGGGGCATCGTATGAGCGATATGACCGCGGCTTCGTCGCCATCGTTCCTGCGCCCGGGCGAGCAGCTCGTGCGCATTCATTATTATCGCTTCTTCAGCGCCCAGGGGTGCGCGCTGGGCAGTGTCGACATCGTCGTCGAGGAAGCGCTCGGACCGGACACACCCGCGACGGCGCGCTGCGTCGCCCGCCCGCAGCATGACCGGCTCGTGACCAGGCCGGAGTACATCATCCGGGCGGAGACCGTGGACGCGGCCGTGCAGCGTCTGGTCGAGCGACTCCGCGCGCGCCCGCTCACCGACGCCTTTCTGCCGACACACTGAAAAAGGAATAGACCATGTCAGGCGCCTATGCACATCCCGAAGTGCTCGTCGACACGGCCTGGGTGGCCGCGCACCTCAGCGACCCGCAGGTCCGCTTTCTCGAGGTGGATGTGGACACGTCGGCCTACGACCAGGGGCACATCCCGGGAGCCGTCGGGCTGCACTGGAAGCGCGACCTCGAAACGCCCGTGGCGCGCGACATCGCCGGCCCAGAGCAGATCGAGGGATTGCTCAGCGTCGCCGGCATCACGCCCTCGAGCACCGTGATCCTGTATGGCGACAACAACAACTGGTTCGCGACCTACGCCTGGTGGCTGCTCAAGTACTACGGCCACGCGGACGCGCGCATCATGAACGGCGGCCGCAAGAAGTGGATGGACGAGGGGCGCCCCATGACCAAGGACGTGCCGGCGCCCAAGCCCACCACGTACAAGACCAAGGCACCCGATCCCTCCATCCGCGCCGTGCGCGACGAGGTCCTCGCCGCGGGGCGGACGAAATCCGCCGTCCTGGTGGACGTGCGCTCCCCCAAGGAATTCTCGGGCGAGCTGCTGGCCCCCGAGGCGTTGCCGCAGGAAGGGGCGCAGCGCGGCGGGCACGTGCCCGGCGCCGCCAACATCCCCTGGGGAGAGAACGTCCAGGCCGACGGCACCTTCAAGCCGGCCGACCAGCTCAAGGCGCTGTACGAGGCCCGTGGCATCACTGCCGACCGGGACGTCATCGCCTACTGCCGCATCGGCGAGCGCTCCTCGATCGCCTGGTTCGCCTTGAAGTATCTACTCGGTTATCCCAGGGTGAAGAACTACGACGGGTCATGGACAGAATACGGCAGCCTGGTCGGCGCGCCGATCGAGCGGTGAGGCGGCCCATGGTGAAACTCGAGGAGCTCGAGCGGCTGGTCGGCGAACGGGTGACGCTGCGACTCTCCGCCATGGCGCCGGGGAGCCCCGCCGTCACGGGCCGCCTCGCCGGCGTGCTGCGAGCGCTGGACGGCGCGGTGGTGACGATCGAGCCTGACGGCGCGGCCGTCCCGCTGACCTGCCACGCCCATTACATCGAAACCGTGGAGCCCGCCTAGGGTAGTGCCCATGGCCTGCCCGCTCGGGAGCGGTGGCGACAATCCAAGGGGGCATCATGCAGGAGCGGATGGACTACGGCGCGGTGGCGCCCGGCGCCGAAGACGCGATGCGCGGGCTCCAGCACTACGTGGACCGCTCGGGGCTTGAGCCAGGGCTGCTCGAGCTGGTCAAGACCCGGGCGTCGCAGCTCAACGGGTGCGCTTACTGCGTGGACATGCACACCAAGGACGCCCGCGCCGGCGGGGAAAGCGAGCAGCGGCTCTACGCGTTGCCGGTGTGGCGCGAGACGCCCTTCTTCACCGACCGTGAGCGCGCGGCGCTGGCCTGGACCGAGTCGGTCACGCTGCTTCCGGGCAACGGCGTCAGCGACGAGCAGTATCGGGAGGCGGGCCGGCACTTCAGCGAGCGGCAGCTGGTGGACCTGACGATGGCGGTGATCGCCATCAACGGCTGGAACCGCCTGTCAGTGACGTTTCGCACGGTCCCCGGTACGTATCGTCCTGCCCCGACCGGCGGGACGGCGCGGTAAGCGAGCTCGCGGGCCGGCAACGGCGACTCCGTGTCCGTTGAGGTCGACCTCGAGGTGCGCGACGACGTGCCGCTCGCACCTTGCACGACGCTCGGCCTCGGCGGCCCGGCGCGGCACTTCGTCGAGTGCCGCAGCGAAGCGGCCGTGCGGGCCGCGCTCGAGTGGGCGGCGCGGCGCCGACTCCCCGTATTCGTCCTGGGCGGCGGCAGCAACGTCGTCTTCCCCGACGCGGGATTCCCCGGCCTCGTGTTGCACGTCGCCCTGGATGGCATCGCGTACCGCGAGGGACCCGCTCCGGAAGTCGCCGCCGGCGCCGGCGTCGCGTGGGACGCGGTCGTGCGGGAAGCGGTGTCGCGCCGCTGGGGAGGGATCGAGTGCCTGTCGGGGATTCCGGGAACGGCGGGAGCCACGCCGATCCAGAACGTGGGCGCGTACGGCCAGGAGGTCGCCCACACGCTGCGGTCCGTCGCCTGCCTCGACCGGAAGACCCTCGAGCGTCGTGTGTTCAGCCCCGACGAGTGCGGCTTCGACTACCGCAGCAGCCGGTTCAAGACCCGGGATCGCGACCGCTACGTCATCCTGGAGGTGATCTTCACCCTGCAGCGCGATGCGCCCCCGTGCCTCGACTACGCCGCGGTGCGCGAGGCGGCAGCGGGTGCCCTTGAGAGGGCCGCGCCGGACGAAGCGCTGTCCATCGCGCGTGCCGCCGTGCTCGCGGTGCGACGGGGCAAGTCGATGGTGCTGGATCCCAACGATCCCAACACCCGCTCCGCCGGCTCCTTCTTCATGAACCCCGTCCTCACGACGCGGGATTTCGCCGATCTCCAGGCCCGATGGCATGCCGCGGGGAACGCCGACCCGATCCCCGCACTTCCCGCTTCCGCTGGTCGAGTCAAGGTGCCTGCCGCGTGGCTCGTCGAGCGGGCCGGATTCGCGAAGGGTTACCGCCGCGGCGGCGTGGGCATTTCGAGCCGCCACGCGTTGGCGCTCGTGAACCATGGCGGCACCACGGCGCAGTTGGTGGCCCTCGCCAGCGATATCGTCGGGGCAGTCCAGGAGCGTTTTGGGCTCCGGCTCGAGCCGGAGCCCGACATCGTGCGACCCCCGGTGATCTCGAGCGCCTGACGAGCCGTCAGGTGCGTTCTACCCCAGCCCCGATGCCGCCCGCTTCCCGCCCCTCTTAGATTGCAGGGGTGAGCGAGTTCGTCTTCGGCACCAACAACGCCGCGTTCGTGCAGGTGATGTACGAACAGTACCTGCGCGATCCCGCCTCCGTCGGCGAAGAGTGGCGCGTGCTCTTCGACAACGGGAAACTGGCCGAGCTGCCGGTTATCCCGACGAACCGGGCCGAGGTTCTTGCGGCTTTGGGGAGCGGGGAGCAGGGAGCGGTCGGAGGTGCACCGTCGGCGACCGCTCCCCCCTCCCCGCTCCCCGCGGGCCTCACTCCCATCACCGGCCCGGCCGCCCGTCTCGTCCAGAACATGGGCGAGTCGCTCGGCGTCCCGACCGCGACCTCGTTCCGCGACGTCTCCGTGGCCGTGCTCGACGCGCGGCGCAAGGCGCTCAACACCGCGCTCGCCGCCCGTGGCCTCAAGGTGTCGTACACGCACCTGATCGCGTACGCGATCGTCCAGGTCGCGAAACAGCTGCCGGTGATGGTGCGGGCCTTCCACGAAGTGGACGGCAAGCCGCACCGCTTCGACCCCGACGGCATCCACCTCGGCCTCGCCGTGGACGTGGAGAAGAAGGACGGCACCCGTACGCTGGTCGTGCCGGTGATCAAGCACGCCGAGACGATGGACTTCACCGCCTTCCACGCTGCCTACGAGACGCTGGTCGACAAGGCGCGCACCAACCGGCTCGTCCCCGACGATTTCGCGGGCGCCACCATCTCCCTCACCAACCCCGGCACGATCGGCACCGTCGCCTCGGTGCCGCGCCTGATGAAGGGCCAGGGCTCGATCATCGCCACCGGCGCCATCCGCGATTCCGTCGGCGCCCGGATCATGACGATCACGAGCACCTACGACCACCGCGTCATCCAGGGCGCGGAATCGGGGATGTTCCTCCGGAGACTCGATGCGTTGCTGCATGGAGAAGACGGGTTCTACGATGACGTGACGGCGAGCCTGGGCGTATCGGGGAGTGGGGAGCGGGGAGTAGTACTTTCCGCTGCACCGCAGAGTACCACTCCTCACCTCCCACTCCCCCGGGATGTGGGGGTGGGGCTGGAGGACCTCAAGCACGTCGCCGCGGCCATGGGCCTCGTGAAAGCGCACCGCCACTTCGGCCACATGGCGGCGCGGCTCGATCCGCTGGGCTCGGAGCCCCCCGGCGACCCGTCGCTCGACCCGGTCCCGCTCGGCCTGACTCCCGAAGTCATGGCCCGCATCCCGGCCGAGGTGCTGCGCATCTACGTCACCGGCAGGACGCTCGCCGAGGCGTATCCCAACCTGCACGACATCTACTGCGGCACCATCGCCTACGAGGTGGAGCACATCGGCAGTCACGAGCAGCGCGTGTGGCTGCGCCAGGTGATCGAGTCGGGGCTGCACCGCCGGCCCCTCTCGCCCGACGACAAGAAGAAGCTGCTGTCGCGCCTCACCGCCGTGGAGACGCTGGAGCGGTTCCTGCACAAGGCCTACCTCGGCCACAAGCGCTTTTCGATCGAGGGGCTGGACATCACCGTGCCGATGCTCGATCTCACGATTGAGCTCGCCGGGAATTCCGGGGCGCGCGAGGTCGTCATCGGCATGGCGCACCGCGGGCGCCTCAACGTCCTCGCGCACATCGTGAACCTGCCCTATGAGACGATCTTCGCGGAATTCGAGGGCGGGCGGAACGTGGAAGAAACGCTGACGCCGGAAGGCGGCACCGGCGACGTGAAGTACCACCACGGCGCTGAGGGCACGTACCGGACCGCGTTCGGCAAGACCGTGACCGTCACGCTGTCGCCCAACCCGAGCCACCTCGAGGCGGTGAATCCGGTGGTGGAAGGGCGGGCGCGCGCCGAGCAGACGAGCCGGCGCGGTCCCGAGCCGCATCACGACGCAACGGTCGCCCTGCCGGTGCTGATCCACGGGGATGCGGCGTTCCC
>DATGDE010000162.1:0-6563 GCA_035311125.1 Gemmatimonadales bacterium | reverse complement strand
CGAGAGCGAAGCGGGGAACCTCACGACGCCCGGACCCATCGACCTGCAGGCGACCCTCGCCGCGCTCGTCGCGTGCGGCGCCCGCGGCGCGGCCATGGAAGTGTCCTCGCACAGTCTCGATCAGGGCCGGGTGGACGGGCTGGTGTTTCGCGCCGCCGTCTTCACCAACCTGACGCGCGACCACCTGGACTACCACGGCACGCTGGACCAGTACTTTCACGCCAAGGCGCGTCTCGCGGAGTATCTGGCCCCGGACGGCCTCGAGGTCGTGAACGCCGACGACCTCGCCTGGCAGCGCCTGCGTCGCGCGCACCGCCGCATCACTTTCGGCGAGCGCTCGGGCGAGGTCACCGCCCGCCGGGTGACGAGCGACGGCAGCGGATCGCGCTTCGAGCTGATCACGCCGCTCGGCGCGGCGCCCGTCCGGCTGCCGCTGCTCGGTCGCTTCAACGTCGTCAACGCGCTGGGCGTCGCGGCGGTGGCGTGGGGGATGGGGCTCCCGGTCGAAACGATCGCCGAGCGGCTCAGCGCCGCGCCGCAGGTGCCGGGACGCATGGAGCGCATCGCGACGCACCCGTGCACCGTGTTGCGCGATTATGCGCACACCCCGGATGCACTGGAGCGCGCGCTCGAAGCACTGCGGCCGGTTACGTCGGGGCGGCTGGTGGTAGTGTTCGGCGCGGGCGGCGACCGCGATCGCGGCAAACGGGCCCCGATGGGCGAAATCGCGGTCCGGCTCGCGGACGAGGCCATCGCCACTTCCGACAATCCGCGAACCGAGGATCCCGAGCGCATCCTGGACGAAGTCGAAGCCGGCATGACGGCGCGGCCGCATCACCGTTTCGCCGACCGGCGGGAGGCGATCGCCCTCGCGCTCTCGCTGGTGCAGCCCGGCGATACGCTCCTCCTGGCCGGCAAGGGTCACGAGACCTACCAGGTGATCGGGACCGAGAAGCAGCCGTTCGACGAGCAGGGGATCGTGCGGGAGCTGGGCGCGACGTGACGCAACTGCGGCTGGCGGATTCGGGATAGTGTTCTGGGATGCTCGCGTGGTTGCCGATATCCTCGGAGTTCCAGGACCGGGGGAGGGGAGGTTCCCGCACATCTCCACCGACACGCGGGCGCTCGCTCCGGGAGATCTGTTCATCGCCCTGAAGGGCGAGCGATTCGACGCGCACGCATTTCTGGCCGAGGCCCGCGCCCGTGGCGCGGGGGCGGCGGTGGTGCGACGGGGGACCGCGCCGGTTCCGGGGCTCCCGTACTTCGAGGTGGACGATCCGCTGGCGGCGCTCGGGGTGCTGGGACGCGCGCGGCGTCAGGCGTTCGCTCCCGGCACCCCGGTCGTCGCGATCACGGGGTCGAGCGGCAAGACCAGCACGAAGGAGCTCGTGGCGGCGGCGCTCTCTCCCCGGTACCGCGTCCACGCGACCGCCGCCAACCTCAACAACGAGATCGGCGTTCCCCTCACGCTGCTGGCCGCGCCCGACGAGGCGCAGGCGCTCGTCATCGAAGCCGGGGCGAGCGTTCCCGGAGAGATCGCGCGGCTGCGCGGCGTGATCGAACCGACGATCGCTGTGATCACCACGGTCGGCTTCGCTCACGTCGCCGGGTTCGGCTCGCTGGAGGGGGTGCTGCGCGAGAAGCTGTCGTTGCTCGACGGCGTTCCCCTGGCGGTCGTGGGAACCGACCCGCCGGAGCTGGCGCTCGAAGCCCGGCGGCGCACGCGCACCATCGTCGCGGGCTCGGCGGCCTCGGCCGACGTCCGGGCCGATTCCCTCGGGCTGGACGAGGAAGGTCGCTGCGTCCTCCGCTGGCTCGGCCGGGAGGTCACGCTTCCCCTGTTCGGGATGCATCAGGGGGACAACGCGATGCTGGCGCTCGCGGTGGCCCGGGAGACGGGCGTCGACCCGGCGGCGGCGCTGGCCGCCCTGGCCGGGGTCGCGGTGCCCGGCGGGCGAGGGCGCGTGTCGCGGCGGGGCGATCTCACGATCATCGACGACACCTACAATGCGAACCCGGGATCGCTCGCCCGGGCGGTGGAGTCGGCGGCGCGGCTGGCGCGTGCGCGGGGGCGCCCTCTGGCGGTCGTCGTGGGCACCATGTTGGAACTGGGGCCCGAGAGTGCGAGATTGCACGCCGCGGCGGCGGCCGACATCGCGCGGTGCGATCCGGAGCTGGTCGGAGCGGTCGGGGAGTTCGCCGCCGCGTTCGCGCCGTACCGGGCGCGATTCGGGGAGCGGTTGCTGGTCGCCGAGAACGCTGCGATGCTGGGCCCGCGCCTCAAGGCTGCGCTGCGGGGGAACGAGGTCGTGCTGCTCAAGGCGTCGCGCGGCGTCGCCCTCGAGCAGGTGCTGCCCCATCTCAGCTAGGGAGACCCCGTCCACCGTGCTCTATCACCTGCTGACGCCGCTCGCCAAGCACCACATCATCTTCAATCTGTTCAACTACATCACCTTTCGAACCGCCTGTGCGACGGTGACGGCGCTGATCCTGGCGTTCGCGGTGGGTCCATGGGTGATCCGGCGATTGCGGGAGCGCGGCGTGGGGCAGGTCATCCGCGCGGATGGGCCGGCGCACCAGGGCAAGCGCGGCACTCCCACGATGGGCGGTCTCATTGTCATCCTGGCCACCGTGATCCCGACGCTGCTGTGGGCGCGGCTCGATACGCGATACGTGCTGGTGGCCGTGGCGGCGACCCTGTGGATGGGAGCGATCGGGTTTCTGGACGACTACTTGAAGATCGTACGCGGCAAGTCGCAGGGACTCGTGGCCCGGTGGAAGCTGGCCGGGCAGGTGAGCTTCGGGCTCGTCCTGGGGATCTACCTCGTGCTGGCGCCGCTTGCCCCGCAGCTCGGCGCCCCGACGACGCAGTTGCCGTTCTTCAAGTACATCCTCGTCGGCATGCCGGCGTGGCTCTATCTGCTGTTCGTGACGGTCGTCGTCACCGGCAGCTCCAACGCGGTCAATCTCACCGACGGCCTCGACGGCCTGGCCACCGGCCTCACGGGGATCGTGGCGGGATGCTTCGCGGTCTTCGCTTATCTGTTCGGGCGCTCGGACGCGGCGCACTGGCTGCTGGTGTACTATCTCCCGAACGCGGGGGAGCTCGCGATCTTCTGCGGCGCTCTCATGGGCGCCTCGCTCGGTTTCCTGTGGTTCAATGCGCACCCCGCCTCGGTCTTCATGGGCGACACGGGGGCGCTGGCGATCGGCGGTGCCCTTGGTGTGGTGGCGATCATGCTCAAGGCGGAGTTCCTGCTGCTCATCGCGGGCGGGGTGTTCGTCGTCGAAGCGCTCTCGGTCCTGATCCAGGTGTCGGTGTACCGCTGGTACAAGCGGACGCGGGGGAAGGAGTACGCGGACGCGCATCGGGTGTTCCGGATGGCGCCGTTGCACCACCACTTCGAAAAGCTCGGCTGGGCGGAGCCACTGGTGGTGACGCGGTTCTACATCCTCGGGTTTCTGTGCGCCATGCTGGCGCTCGCCACGCTCAAGGTGCGATGAATCTGCCGGACGCGTGGCGCGGCGGGTGCGTGGCCGTGATCGGCCTCGGGAAGAGCGGCACAGCGGCGACGCGGCTGCTCGTGCGGGAGGGCGTCCGCGTATACGCCAGCGACGCGAGCCCCGCGCCGTACGCGGGAGCCGCGGCGGAGACACTGCGGGCGCTACCGGGCGTCGAGGTGGAGCTCGGCCGGCACGATCCGGCGAGAATCCGCGCCGCCGCCGGGGTCGTGGTATCGCCCGGCGTCCCGCCCGATGCTCCGCCGCTCGTCACGGCGCGGGCGGCGGGCGTGCCGATCGTCTCCGAGCTCGATCTCGGGTTTCGCGCGCTGCAGGGGGTCCGCTGCATCGCCGTCACCGGGACGAACGGAAAGACGACCACCACGGCGCTCATCGCCCATCTGCTCACCCAGGCGGGGCTCCGGGCCGAGACGGCCGGCAATATCGGACGCCCGCTGAGCGACGTGGCACTCGCGGAGCGACCGCCGCGGTGGCTGGCTGTGGAGGTCTCCTCCTTTCAGCTCCACGACAGCCCGCACTTCGCGCCGGAGATCGGCGTCGTGACGAACCTCGCCCCGGACCATTTGGACCGCTATCCCGACGTCGCCGCCTACTATGCGGACAAGCAGCTGTTGTTTCGCAACGCGACGGACGACAGCGTCTGGGTGCTGAACGGCGACGACCCGGCTGTCCTCGGCCTGGCGGCCGGCGCCCGGGGCCGTCGCGTGCGGTTCTCGCTGCGGGGGCCGAGCGACGGCTGGTATGATGCGGCGGAACAGTCCTTGCGTCTGGGGGGTGGCGAGCTGGTGCGCCGTATGGCGCTGCAGCTCCTGGGACTGCATAACGTCGCGAACGCGCTGGCGGCGGCGCTCGCGGTGCAGGAAGCGGGCATCGGTCCGGCGGCGATCGCCGAAGGCTTGAGCACGTTCCGCCCGCTGCCGCACCGCCTCGAGCCGGTCGGAGAGGTGCACGGTGTCCGCTGGATCAACGACTCCAAGGCGACGAACGTCGCGTCCACGGTGGTGGCGATCCAGGCGATGGACCGGCCGTTCGTGTTGCTGCTCGGCGGCCGCCACAAGGGCGAGCCGTACACGAGCCTCGCGCCGCTGTTGGGCGCGCGCTGCCGCCTGGTCGTCGCCTACGGCGAAGCGGGCCCGCTGGTGGAGCGCGATCTCGCCGGGCGCATTCCGCTCGAGCGCGGGGGTGATTTCGCCGACGTGGTCGCCCGGGCGCGACGCGCCGCGCGGCCGGGCGACGCCGTCTTGCTCTCGCCGGCCTGCTCCAGCTACGACATGTTCGCCAACTACGAGGAGCGCGGCGCCGAATTCCGGCGGCTCGCGCTGGCTGCGTGAGCGAGCGGCGCTGGGAGACGCGGCTCCTCGCGGTGGTGGCGCTGGGACTCTCGATGGTCGGGATCATCGCCGTGTACGGCGCCTCGAGTCTCATCACGGTGCGGGGCGGCGGGATCGTGGGCTCGTCCTTCGCGCTGAATCAGGCCGTGGGACTCCTGGTCGGGGGTCTGACGGCGACGATCGTCGCGCGACTCGACTACCACCTGTGGGAGCGCTGGGCGTGGCCCATCCTGGGAATCGTCGTCGCGCTGCTGATCGTGCCGCTGTTGCCGTTCACCCACGCGATCGCTCCGATGCGCAACGGGGCGCGCCGCTGGGTCGAGGTCGTTGGGCTCTCCATGCAGCCCTCGGAGCTCGCCAAGCTCGCCGTGGTCGTCTGGGCGGCGATGCTCGCCGCGAAGAAGGGTCCCGAGATGCGCAGCTTCCGCCGCGGCGTGGTCCCCATGCTCGTGATCGTGGGACCCGTCGTCGGGCTGATCTTCCTCGAGCCCAACCTCTCCATGGCGCTGCTGGTCACGTTTCTGGCCGGCGTGGTCATGTTCTCGGCGGGGGCCCGGATCGGCCACTTCCTGCTGCTCGGCGTCGCGGCGGCGCCGGTCGCGTTCGGGGCGGTCGCCACGGCGCAGTACCGGATGGCGCGCGTGCTCACCTTCCTCAATTCCGGCAGCGCGCCGAGCGAAGCGACCTGGCAGGTGCATCAGTCGCTCGTCGGCATCGGCGCCGGTCGGCTGCTGGGCGTCGGCATCGGACACGGACAGCAGAAGCTCGGCTATCTCCCCTACGCCTACTCCGATTTCATCTTCTCCACCCTCGGCGAGGAGTGGGGATTCCTCGGGGTGCTGCTGCTCGCCGTCGGATTCGGCCTCTTTGTCTGGCTCGGATTCCGCATCGCGCGCTCGGCACGCGATCCGTTCGGGCAGCTGCTCGCGACGGGACTCACCGCCGCCATCGGGATCGGCGCCGTGCTGCACATCGGCGTGTCGCTGGCGGTGCTCCCCGCCACGGGCGTGACGCTTCCCTTCGTCTCCTACGGACGATCGAGCCTGCTCGTCTCCCTCATCGCGACGGGCATGCTCATCAGCGTGGGCCAGCGGCGCACCGGGCGGGCGGCGGGGGAGTGAAGCCGTGAAGATATTGTTCGCCGGCGGCGGCACGGGTGGTCACCTGATGCCTGCGCTGGCGCTGGCGCAGGCATTGCGTGAGGCGCGACCGGACGCCGAAGCGGTTTTGGTGGGCGCGGAGCGGGGGATCGAGGCCGAGGTCCTGCCCCGCTATCCGTTCCGCCATTACCTGCTGCCGATCGAGCCGATCTACCGTCATCAGTGGTGGCGCAACGCACGCTGGCCGGTGGTCGTCTGGCGCGTGTGGGGCGCGGTCGGGCGCGTGCTGGACGCCGAACGTCCCACCATCGTGGTCGGTACGGGTGGCTACGTGGCGGGCCCGGTGGTATGGCGCGCGCAGCGGGCCGGTCTGCCGACCGCGCTGCAGGAGCAGAATGCGCTGCCGGGGATCGCGACGCGCTGGCTGGCGCACCGCGCGCGCCAGATCCATCTCGGCTTTCCCGAGGCGGCGGCGCGGCTGCGGCCCGGCGCACGCACGACGGTGTTCACGCTGGGCAATCCGATTCGCCCCCCGGCACCGCCCGGCGCCGACGACCGCGCCACCGCGCTCGCCGCGTTCGGTCTCTCCGCGCAGCGGTCCACGGTGCTC
>DATGDE010000161.1:0-2605 GCA_035311125.1 Gemmatimonadales bacterium | reverse complement strand
CGTCTACGTCGCCGCCACCCGACGGCGGCCGCTGGCGGCGTGGTCCCGGTTCGCCCGGGGTCGCTTCCTTCTGGCAGGTGAGACGCCGGCGGCGTTCGCGGCGCTGCGCCAGTGGGCGAGCGAGCGAGGGGTAACCATGGTACTGCCGCTCACCGAGCGCTCTTGCGTGCTCTGCAATCTGGAGCGTGCCGCCTGGGAGGCTGCGGGCATCATCGTCGGCAGCGCGCCGCCGGACCTTCTGGCTCTCGCCTTCGACAAGGCCCGTACGTTCGAGCTGGCGCGACAGGCGGGAGTCGCCATTCCGCCGACCCGCGTACCCACGTCGCTGGCGGAGGCCCGGACGGCAGCGGCCGAGATCGGCTATCCGTGTGTAGTGAAATCGCGATTCAGCAATGCCTGGGACGGAGCGCGGTTTCTTTCCGATCCCGGGACGAGTTACGTGCGCCACCCCGGCGAGCTCGACGCCGCCATCGCCGCGCACCGCCAGGGTGGGCACTGGCCGCTGATCCAGGGCTTCGTGCCCGGCCAGGGCAAGGGGGTGTTCGCCCTGTTCGAATCTGGGCATCCGGTGGCGTGGTTCGCGCATGAGCGGCTGCGCGACGTCCGCCCCTCGGGATCCGGCAGCAGCCTGAGACGCTCGGCGCCTCTCGAGCCGCGGCTGTTGCAGCCCGCCGAACGGCTGCTCGCGGCAATGGCGTGGCACGGCCCGGCGATGGTGGAATTCCGCGATGACGGTGTGCACCCTCCGGCTCTCATGGAAGTGAACGGACGGTTCTGGGGGTCGCTGCAGCTCGCCGTCTCGGCCGGCGCGGATTTTCCCCGGTGGTGGGCGGCGATTCTGCGCGGCCAGCCGGTCGAACGCCGCACCAGCCACGCCACCGGAGTCACGGTGCGCTGGATGTGGGGTGACGTGAAGCGGTTCCTCTACATCCTGGCGGGCGCACCACCGGGCTACCCGGGGCGCTACCCCACGGTGCTGCAGGGGCTGCGCGAGCTCCTGGGACGCCAGCCGCCGGGCACGCGCTCGGAAGCCTGGCAGCCCGGCGACCGCTGGCCCGCCGTGGGCGAATGGGTGCAAGGGGTGGGAGACCTGCTCGGAGGCGGAGGTCGCCTTGGTGGCGCACGAGCCGCCGCAGCGACCGAGGGTGTGAGGGGACCACTCCAGGCAGCCGAGGAAAGGAAATGAGATGGATGCGCCGTTGCGTGTGCTGATGATTACGGCCGGCTGGCCGCAACCGGGACAGCCACAGACGACCCACTTCGTCAAGCGGCAGGCGGAGTTCCTGCGCAAGGCCGGGGTCGACGTGGACGTGTTCTCCTTCCGGGGCGCCAAGCGTGCCTGGAATTACGCGCGCGCCTGGATGCAGGTCCGGCCGCGACTGCATTCCGGTCGTTATGATCTGGTGCACGCCCAGTTCGGTCAGAGCGGCGTGCTGGGACTCCCCAAGCGCCTGCCGCTGGTGATCACGCTGCGCGGCAGCGACATTCTGGGCATCGTCGGACCGGAGGGCCGTTACACGCTGGCCGGCCGGATCTCCCAGGCGGTGGCTCGATTCGCCCTACGGCGCGCCGATGCCGTCGTCGTCGTCTCCGAGCACATGACCGCCTACTTCCGGACCCCCGCGCCCGTGACGGTACTCCCGTCGGGCATCGACTTCGAGCTGTTCCGCATCGTGCCGCGCGACGAGGCGCGCGGCCGTCTCGGTTGGCCGCTCGACAAGCGGCTCATCCTCTTCGCCGGCAACCCCGAGCAGCCGCGCAAGCGGTACGGACTCGCCAAGGCCGCCGTCGAGGTGCTCAACCGCACGTTGCCCGCGGAGCTCGTGGTCGCCTGGGGCGTGCCCCACACGGACATCCCGCTCTACATGAACGCGTGCGACGCGTTCGTGTTCACTTCGATGCAGGAAGGCTCGCCGAACGTCGTGAAGGAGGCGCTGGCGTGTGATCTTCCGGTCGTCTCGGTGCCGATCGGCGATACGGCGGAGCGGCTGCGGAACATCGAGGGCTGTGAGCTGGTCCGTGACGAGCGTCCTGAAGCGATCGCCGCCGCGCTCGAGCGGGTGCTGCGCCGTGGTCGCCGCGTGGCCGGCCGGGTGGCTGTCGCGCCGCTCGCCGAAGAAGCGATCACCGCCCGCCTGATCGACGTGTATCGTACCGCGATCGCCCGCCACGCCGGCCGGCGTGCCCGCCCCACCGCGGACCGGGAACACGATTCCGTCGCGGCTACCGTCCTGCCGGAGCGTTGACCGCGATGCCCTTCCCGCTCGTCACCATCGTCGTTCCGTGCCGCAACGAGGAGCGTTACATCGTCGAGTGCCTCGACTCGATTCTCGCATGCGACTACCCGCCCGACCGGCTCGAAGTCCTGGTGGTCGACGGGATGAGCGACGACGGCACCCGGACCGTGCTGGCGGAGTACGCCGCCCGCAATCCCCTGGTCCGCGTGCTGGACAACCCCCGCCGCATCACGCCCGTGGCGCTCAACCTGGCGATCCGGGCCGCCCGCGGCGAGGTGATCGTGCGCATGGACGCCCACGTGGTCTACCCCAGGAATTACGTGAGCCGGCTGGTCGCCGCGTTGGACGAATTCGGCGCCGACAATGTA
>DATGDE010000160.1:0-1960 GCA_035311125.1 Gemmatimonadales bacterium | reverse complement strand
ACCACCGCGTTCGGGAACGCCCTCGTGGCCTGCAACACCGCCTCCTACGGGGCCTACCTGGTGCTGTCGAAGCGGATGCTGGAGCGGTACCACCCGATCACGGTGGTGACCCACGTCTTCCTTTTCGGCGCGGTGATCGTGACGCCGATCGGGCTGCTGGCGTTGCGGCACGTCGTGTGGAGCGAGGTTCCGACCGGCGCCCTGGTGGGCCTCGGGTACATCGTGCTCTGCTCCTCGCTGTTCGCGTACTACCTCTCGATCTGGGCTCTGCAGCACACCTCCTCGAGCCTGGTGGCGATGTACGTCTACCTGCAGCCGGTGATGACCGTGGTGGCGGCGCCGCTGATCCTCGGTGAGCGCCTGACGCTCCGCGCGGCCGTCGCCGCGCTGGTCATCTTCGGCGGCCTCGCGCTCGCGACCTGGGGCGAGCAGCGCTCCGGACGGACGCTCGGCGCCGCCTACCGGCCGCCGGCGGAGGGAGCGTGATCGCCGAGCCGTGAGGCTGCGAAGGAAACCGGCGCCGCCCGGGCGCCGTAGTGGACTCGCCACTCGCTGGAAGCGGACCGACGTGCACTTCCCCATCGTGCTGCTCCTGTCCCTGCAGACGCAGGCGGGCCCCTACGCCGACTCGGCCACGGCGGCGCTGATCGCCCGGGCGCGGGAGCGGCACCGGCAACAGGACGCGGCGGTTCACGACTATCGCGCGACGCTGTTGTCGCGGCTGGACGCCAACGTTGGCCGGGGGGGCTTCGCGCGCATCCTGCCGCTCGCGGTGCTGGAGCAGGAGTCGCAGCTGCAGTGGCAGGCGCCCAACGACCTCAAGGTGATCACGCTGGGCCAGCGCTCGCGGACGGCGTTCCGCTGGATGAACATGGAAGGCAGCTGGACCCGCCCCTGGTTCGTGCCGCGCTTCCTGGGCGACAGCATCCGCCTGCTGTCGGATCGCGGATTCCCGGAGCGCGCGGCCCTGCACCCGCTCGCCGCGGGCGCGGACGCGTACTACCGCTACGCCATCATGGACTCCGTGCAGCTCGCCCTGCCCGGCCGGACCGTCCGCGCCGTGGGGGTGCGCGTCACGCCGGTCCGGGCCGACGCCTCCCTGATCGCGGGCGAGCTCTGGCTCGACGCGGAGACGGCGGAGACGGTGCGGCTGTCGTTCGTGTTCATCGGCAAACGGCTCTGGGTGGACACGATCGGTCCGACGCGCCGGGATACGGCGAGCGCCGACCGCGAAGACGCCCTGGTGCAGCGGATCCTGCGGGTGTCGGCCGATCTGGAGTACGGCCTGTATCAGCAGCGGTTCTGGCTGCCGTTCCGCCAGGCCGTCACGCTGGATGTTCAGCTGCCGTGGTTCAAGAACCTGGTCCTGCCGGTGCACTTCATCACCACGTTCCGCGACGTCCGGGTCAACGACAACGTGCCGCTCACCTTCACGGAGTTGCCGGCCGATGCGACCGATACGACGCGTCACGGCCGCCGGCACCGCTCCGACGTCAGGCGGCGGTGCGGTGACCAGGCCGTGGCCGACTCCTCGGCGGACGAGATGTCCGACTCGAAGCTCGGCTGTGTCACGGTCGGCAGTTGGATGGGGGGACGCTTCGAGGTGGATGTTCCGCCGGACTCGGTGCTGCACCGGTACTCGGGCTGGACCGACTCGCTGCGCCTCGGCCTCTCGGCGGACGACGCGACGCGGCTCGAGGACCTGCGGCGCGACGTGTTGTCCATGGTGGAGCAGCTGCCGGACAGCCTCACCGGACGGCCGCGCCTGGCCTTGTCGGTCGATCGCTTCGCGGACATCTGGCGATACAACCGTGCCGAGGGCGCGTCGCTCGGCGCGGGCTACGAATGGCGGCCGGGGCCGGCCTTCGTCTCCATCCTGGCGAGGGCGCGCTACGCCTTCACGGACCAGCGCCTGCAGGGGGCGCTCACGGTGCGCCGGCAGGGGCCGTCGTCGCGGCTG
>DATGDE010000159.1:0-3858 GCA_035311125.1 Gemmatimonadales bacterium | reverse complement strand
ACCACATCCCAATCGCGGAGGGTATCCAGGGCGTTCGCCGACGTCAGCCGGGCGGCAATCGTCTCCAACTGCACGTGGGGATTGAGATCGGCGATCCGGGCCCGTGCCGAGTCGAGCTTGGAGCGGCCGACCATGTCCGTGCCGTGCAGGATCTGGCGCTGCAGGTTCGAGCGGTCCACCACGTCCCAATCCACCAGCCCCAGGGTGCCGACGCCAGCCGCGGCGAGGTACAGCGCCGCTGGAGAGCCGAGGCCCCCTGCCCCCACGACCAGCACGCGCGCGGCCTTGAGCCGCCGCTGCCCCTCGAGCCCGATGGCGGGCAACACCAGGTGGCGGGAGTAGCGGATCAGCTCTTCGTGTGAGAGCGGGAGCGCCGGCGAAGGGGTACGGGCAGTCATCGGACCACGGCTCGAATATAACCGCGGCACGAAGCCATCACCGGGCCCGGCGATCGCGACGACGATCGCCCGGCCCCACAACGCGGTGGGTGCGGTTACCTGACGAGCAACCCGACGACGATGCCGGCCACGTTCATGCGGACGAGCCACGACCAGAAGGTCGCGTTCAGCAACGGCCGCGCCTTGTCGTACCAGACGCCGCTGCCCAGCGTGGAGAGCGCGATGGTCGGCAGCCACAGCACCGTCGCGAACTCCATCCCCGCCAGCGGTCCGCCCCCCGTCACCCACAGCGCCAGCATGAAGCGGCGGTACAGCCACGCCAAGAGGACGCCGAAGATCAGCGAGAGCACCGCCGACTTCACCATCATCGGCCCCATGTTCACCGGCTGGCCGGCCGGCGGCGGTGTCACGAACAGGTCCATCCCCTTGGTGAATACCTTGCCCCACATGAAATAGTCGGCGAACCACGCAGCCACACCGGCGATCAACCCCGCGAGCACCCAGCTCATCGCCACCTCCTGGTAGGGAACATCTCAGCCGCCTCCGAGACCCCGCACGCCGATCTCGGTCATGGCGCGCAGGTCGAGCACCTCGTCCAGCTCCTTCCCCTTCAGGATGCCCTTCTGCAGCAGCAGGTCCCGCACCGACAGGTTCTTCTCCACCGCCTCCTTCGCGAGCTTCGCCGCCGCCGCGTACCCGATCCGCGGGGCCAGCGCCGTCACGAGGGCCGGGCTGCGATCCAGCCAGTGCGCCGTCATCGCCGCGTCCGCTTCGATGCCCTCGACGCACCGCTCGGCGAGCACACGGCTGGCAGACGAGAGAATCCCGAGAGTGAAGAACAGGTTGTGGGCAATGAGCGGCATCATCACGTTCAGCTCGAGCTGGCCAGCCTCGGCAGCGGTCGCGATCGTCACGTCGTTCCCGATCGCCTGGAAACAGACCATGTTCACCATTTCCGCGACCGACGGATTGACCTTGCCGGGCATGATGCTCGATCCCGGCTGCACGGCCGGCAGCCGGATTTCCGCCAGGCCGGTCCGCGGACCGGAGGCCAGCAGCCGGATGTCGTTCGCGATCTTGCCGAGATCCACCGCGTAGGTCCGCAAGGCGCCCGACAGCGCGCTGGCGTCTCCCATGGACTGCATCAGCTGCACGCGGTCGGTACCCTCCCGGAGCTCGAGACCGGTGATGGTCCGGAGGTGCTTCACCATGAGGCCGGGATAGGCGGGCTCGGCGTTCAGGCCGGTGCCCACCGCGGTGCCGCCGATGCCGAGGTCGCGCAGATCGTCCGCGGCGCGGGCGATGCGGTCGCGGTTGCGCTGCACCGTGTGCCCGTACGCCGCGAATTCCTGACCGAGGCGGATCGGCGTCGCGTCCTGGAGGTGCGTGCGGCCCGACTTGAGCACCCCGTCGAACTCCTTGCCCCTCGTGAGGAAGGCTGCGGCCAGCCGATCCAGCGCCGCGAGCAGCGCGGGGAGGATACTCAAGGCGCCCAGCCGGATGGCCGTGGGGATCACGTCGTTGGTGGATTGCGCCATGTTGACGTGATCGTTCGGATGCACCGGCTTGTACTCGCCCCGTTTGCCGCCGAGCAGCTCGTTGGCCCGGTTGGCGAGGACCTCGTTGCAGTTCATGTGGTGGGAGGTGCCGGCGCCGGCCTGGTAGGGGTCGACGACGAACTGATCGCGGTGCCGGCCCGCGAGGATCTCGTCGGCGGCCCGCACGATGGCGTCGGCGAGCGCGGGCTCGAGACGACCGGTCTCCCGGTGTGTGAGCGCCGCGGCCTTCTTGATCCAGATGACGGCGTCGACGAACACGGGATGGGGCGCGAGCCCCGAAATCGGGAAGTTGCGGCGTGCCCGCTCGGTCTGGACGCCGTAGAGCGCCTCGGCCGGTACGGGCAGCTCGCCGAGGGGGTCGCGTTCGTTGCGTGTTGCGCTCATCGTCTCCACTCGCTCCGCCCGACTGCCGTCGGTGTCAAGCCAGGAATCACCCATGGAACCCCCGAGCCGCCGCGATACACGCGGGCGCGGACCCATTCTATTTCGCCGTCCGGGGAAAGGCGAGGCACGGCTACGGCGTCTCCGTCCGGGCCGGCCGCTTTCTCCGCCACCCGATCGTCATGAGCTCCCGGGCCGCGCGGGTCCCCAGGGAGTGGATCATCAGGTAGCCGCCGATCGCGGTCAGCAGGATCACCGAGTAGAAGCGCCACCAGACGAGCATGCTCACGCCCCGGGCGCCGAAGTCTCCGGCGAATCCCGAGAGGAATGCGACCTCGATGCCGCCGCCCCCGGACGGCAACGGCACCAGCAGCGGCGAGGCAATCAGTGCGAGCGCGCCGAAGAACATCTGTCCGAACGGCGGCGCGTGCGGCATGCCCCAGGCAAGCGCCGGCAGAATCAGCGCGCGGGCAGCGAGGCTGATCGCCGTGAGCGCGGCATTCACGGCCTGGGCCCAGAGCGGCGCCCGTCGCACATGCGCGAGCGCGACCCGCCACTGGCGTCGCACGCGGTGCCGGATGGCACCCGCTTTGACGAGGCGCTGCGTGAGATAGATGACGAGCAAGACCGCCAGCGCGGCGATCTCGATCACGAGCAGGTCGCCGGCGACGTGGCGCCGCAGCCACGTTTCCGCGGCGCTCTTCCAGTCGGGGGCGTAGTGCAGCAGCAGCGCCAGGAGCATCAGCAGGAACACCGGCCATTCCGCCGCGACCTCCACCCCCACCGCCACGAGCGCCGTCACCGAGCGCAGCCCGGCCTGGGTGAGCCCCGCGAACCGCGCGGCCTCCCCACCCAACCGGTTCGGCGTCAGGGTGGACGCCGCCTCCCCGTAGAGATTCAGCCGCACGGCAGGCCAGAACGGCAGCGCGCCGCCCGCGGTCCAGGCCGCGAGCTGGATGCGCCAGGCGCGGACCAGGACGTCGAGCGCGAGCGCCAGCAGCGCGAGGAGGTGATTCACAATCCGTCCACGATGGCGGGCGGGCGCTCGAGCGTCACCGCGTGGCGCGGGCTGAACTGGCACGCCAGCCGCCAGCCCTGCTCCACGAGGGGGCCCAGCCGCAGACGATCGGTCTTGCCGGCGGGCCACTCTCCCTCCACCACGCGGACGCGGCAGGCCGTGCAGTTGCCGATGCCGCCGCACACGGTGCGCAGCGCGTCGCCCGTCGCCGCGGACAGCTGCAGCACCGTCGCTCCGGCACGGACCACGACCCGGCGGCGGTCGGGCAGGAACGTGACGGTCGTATCAGTCAGAGCAGTCGCCCAGCGGATAGATGAAGCCGCAGTTGGCGCAGGGGTTCTTGCAGCCCCACGGCCTGGGACGCACCTCGGCCCCGCACCGCAGGCAGGTGGGCCGAGGACGACTCCTAGGCGATGGGGACTGCGCCCGAGAGGAAGGGATTGGAGCGGCGCTCGGCGCCGATGGTGGTCTCGTATCCATGGCCGCTGTACACGATGGTCGA
>DATGDE010000158.1:0-6206 GCA_035311125.1 Gemmatimonadales bacterium | reverse complement strand
GTGGTGGATCCGGCAGGCGATCCTGGCGGCGCTGGCACGTCAGGGCCGCACGGTGCGCGTCCCCCTGAACCGGACCGCGGATCTGTCGCGCATCGTGCGCACGGCCGAGTACCTGCGCCAGTCGCTGCGGCGCGAGCCGACGCCCGAAGAGATCGCCGACGCCACCAAGCTCTCGCTCGAGGTGGTGCAGTCGCTCGCCGCGCTGAACACGGGTGACGTGCGGCTCGATGCGCCGCTCGATCCCGACGGCGACCGCTCGCTGATCGAGCGCTTCATTGCGGAGGACCTGCCCGACACGGAAGACCAGGCGATGGACCGGTTCCTCTCGGACGAAATCGAGAGCGCCCTGGGTACCCTGCAGCGTCGCGACGCCAAGGTGCTGCGCCTGTATTTCGGTCTGGACGGTGGCCGCGAGCACACGCTCGAGGAAATCGGCGGCATGCTCGGCGTGACGCGCGAGCGCGTGCGCCAGTTGCGCGACCGGGCCCTGAAGCGGCTGCGCGAGGGAAACGTCGGCAAGGCACTGGCGAGCTTCGCGGCGTAAGGCACGGTGTAGGACGCTACGTCGCTACGTTGTCCGAGGGTGATCGAGAGGCTCCGATCACCCTCGGTTTTTTTTGTCCAACGTGGCGTCGTACCACGTACCGTCGTAGCTTAGAGCCCGTGATTGACCGCATCGGCCGGAGCGCCGTCGCCGCTGTGCGGGCCGCCGGACGGTTCGGCCAGTTTCTGGCGGACCTGGTGCACGCCGTCCGCGACGTGGCGACCTGGGGCCGGCTCTCCCTGGTGCAGATGCGCCGCCTCGGGGTGGACTCGCTCCCGGTCGCCCTCTTCATCTCCGCGTTCACCGGCATCGTCCTCGCGCTCCAGGCGTCCTATACGTTCACGGGCACTGTCCCGCTCTACGTGGTGGGTGCGGTGGTGGGGAAGACGATGATGCTCGAGCTCGGCCCCGTGCTCACCGGGCTCGCGCTCGCGGGCCGGGTCGGCGCGAGCGTCGCGGCCGAGCTCGGTACCATGAAGGTCACCGAGCAGGTCGACGCGCTCGAGACGCTGGCCTACGATCCCCTCGCGTATTTGGTCGTCCCCCGGCTGATTGCCGGGACCGTGATGGTGCCCGCCGTCGTGGTGCTGGGCATCGTGACGGGGATCGTCACGGGGTGGCTCACGAGCATGAGCCTGCTCGACCTGTCCACGCCCGAGTTCGTCAAGGGTCTCAAGTTCCTGTATCAGTTCAAGGACGTCTGGTTCGCGCTGGTCAAGAGCGCCAGCTTCGGGCTCACCATCACGCTGGTGGGCTGTCGCCTCGGCCTGCGCACGCGCGGCGGGGCCGAAGGCGTGGGACGGAGCACGACGCAGGCCGTCGTGATTTCGGCGATGTCGATCCTGGTGCTGGACGCGTTCTGGGCGGTGGTGCTGCTGTGATCCAGTTTCGCGATCTGCACAAGGCGTTTGATGGGCACGTGGTGCTCGACGGCTTCACGCTGGAGGTCAAAGACGGCGAGACGATGGTGATCATGGGCCGCTCCGGGTCCGGCAAGAGCGTGGCGCTCAAGCACGTGGTGGGCCTGTTGCAGCCGGATGCCGGAGACGTCATCGTTGACGGGCGGCCGGTGTCGCAACTCGATCGTGAAGGCCTCATGGCGCTGCGCCGGGAGATCGGATTCGTGTTCCAGTTCTCGGCGCTGTTCGATTCGATGACCGTGGGCGAAAACGTCGCGCTGGGCCTGCGACGCCGCGGCCTGTCCGAGGAGGCGATCGCGCAGCGGGTAAGGGAAGCGCTGGAGCTCGTTGATCTCGTGGGCACCGACGACCAACTCCCGGCCCAGCTGTCCGGAGGCATGCGCAAACGGGTCGGGATCGCGCGGGCGATCGCCTTGCGGCCGCGCTACATCCTGTACGACGAGCCCACGACGGGACTCGATCCCGTGACCTCGGCGGTGATGGACCGGCTCATGGTGCGCACGCGCGAGCGTCTGGGGGTGACCGGCATCGTGGTCACCCACGACATGCGCAGCGCCTACACCGTGGGCGACCGCATCGCCATGCTGTCCGAGGGGCGGGTGCGGCAGGTCGGAAGCGTTGCCGAGATCCAGGCGACCACCGATCCGGTGGTGCGCCAGTTCATCGAAGGGCGGCCCGAGTGAAACGCGAGAACGAATTCGTCGTCGGCCTGGTCGTGGTGGTGGCGTTCATCGCGGTGGTCGCGGGCGCCCTGTGGCTGTCGGGGGCCCACCTCGGCCGGACGGAAGCGATCTACACCGCGCGGTTCCGGACCGTGGGCGGCCTGAGCGTGGGGAATCCGGTCGTGCTGCGCGGCGTACGGGTCGGGCGCGTCGAGGCGATCCGGCTGGCGTCCGGCAACTGGGTCGAGGCCGACATGCGGATCTATGCCGGGGTGTCGCTGCCGCAGCGGCCGGCGGTGCTCGCGACGTCCGTGTCGCTGTTCGGCGAGTGGGCGGCGTCGCTCTTCTCCTACGACCAGCCGCCGGACGATCCCAATGTGCGCCAGGCCCTGGCCGAGGCCCTGGCGGTCGGGGGCGGTCGCTGGCCCGGCGCCACGCTCCCCGATATCGGCCAGCTGACGGCGCAGGCGGGGCGGATCGCGAACGACATCGCCGCCGTCGCGACGCGGGTGCAGACCGCCTTCGACTCGGAAGCGGTTTCCGAGTTGCGCCGGTCGATACGGGACTTCGGGCAGATCGCCGATCGGCTGGCCAAGGCCGCCAACGAGCAGGCCGACAACATCGGGACGGTCGGCACCAACCTCTCGAAGGGATCCACGGCCCTCGCGCGCGCGGCCACCGTGCTCGAGTCGACGCTGGGCCGGGTGGACACGGCGACCAACCAGGGGCAGCTGGCCACGATTCTCAACAACGCCTCCGCCGCCAGTCAGGACATCCGCTCCGCCTCGCAGAACCTGCGCGATCTCATGGACGCCACGCACCGCAGCCAGGAGAGCTTCGTCCGCGTGATCACGGAGGCCGACACGGTTCTGGCGCGCATCGTGAACCGCAGCGGCACCCTCGGGCTGCTGGTGGCCGATTCGGCGCTGTACCGGGAAACGACGCTGACGATGATCCAGCTGCGCCAGCTGCTGTCGGATGTGCAGGCCAATCCACGCAAGTACTTCACCTTCAGCGTATTCTAGTGGCACCGGGCGAGCGCCTGCCCGCCCGAGACCATTACCTGAATCGGAGGCATCTCCATGCGGACGATCCTCGGCATCCTGTTGCTGAGCAGCGCGATGAGCCCGCTGGCCCCGGTGGCGGCGAGTGGACAAGGCCTGCGCGTCGGCGTGAAAGGCGGCGTCAATCTCGCGACCATGGGAGGATCGGACGCCAACAATTTCGAGACGGCCTGCAGCTGCAACATCACGACCCGGACCGCCGTTGCCGTCGGCGGCTTCGTGTCGTTCGACCTGGGGCGCATCGTCAGCCTGCAACCCGAGCTGTATTACATCGGCAAGGGGACGAAGATCGAAGTCAGCGGCGTCGCGGCGACCATCGAGATCTCCTACCTGGAGGTGCCCGTCCTGCTCGTGGTGGCGCCACGGGTGCAGGGAACCATTCATCCCAGCTTCTTCGCCGGCGGCGAGCTCGGCGTGAAGGTGGGATGCTCGCTCGCCGCCAGTGGCGCGTCGGTCAGCTGCAGCAGTGCGAGCTTCCCGACCAAGTCGGTGGACTACGGGCTCGTCTTCGGAGCGGGGTTAGGCTTTCCCCTGGGGAGCGGGGAAGCCCTGATCGATGGCCGCTATGATCTGGGCCTGGGGAAGTTCCTGGACACGAATCCATCCTTGTCGTTGAGTCATCGCGGGATCGCGATCCTGGCCGGCTATTCATTCCGGGTCGGCCGTTAAGGCGGGCGGCCCTGCGGGCCGATCGGGAGAGCGGACGCGCGCATGGCGAAACGACAACGTTCCCAGCGGGAGACGAGCGCGGGCGGGGTGGTGTTCCGCCGGGACTCCGAAGGCCGGGTCCGCTACCTCCTCATCCGCGATTCGTACCGCAATTGGGGATTCCCCAAGGGGCATCTGGAAGGGGGCGAGCCGCCGGCCGACGCCGCCCGGCGTGAGGTCACCGAAGAAACCGGACTGACGGACCTGATCCTGCACGGGCCGATCCGCGTGATCGACTGGTACTTCCGGTTTCGCGGCAAAACCATCCACAAGTACTGTCACTTCTTTCTCTTCGAATCACGGGTCGGTGATCCGGTGCCGCAGGAGGACGAGGGCATCACGCAGTGTGCCTGGCATCCCCAGGAAGAGGCGATCGCCACGATCTCCTACGACAACGCCCGCGGGGTACTGCGCCGTGCATCCGAGATGGTGCGCGCGCTGGCGGCCGTGAGTGGAGGTGAGGCTGGCGGGAGGGAGGGGTGATGCCGGTCGTCCCGATCTGGCACCAGCGCCGGGACGCCCGGCGCGCCCTCGCGCGCGGATATCCGCGCCGGCTCGGTGCGGTGCGCGCGTGCGCCACGCCGCAAGCCGTGCTGCGGCTGCTCGCGGCGCGGCTGGTCGACGCGGTGGTAGTGGACGTGAAGTCGGCGCCCGAGATCTGGCTGGCCCTGCCGGGCCGCTATCCCCGGATTCCGTTGTTCGCCCTCTCGGCCTTCCGGCCGGAGGACGGCCGGCTGCTCGCGCAGTGCCAGCGGGCGGGCTTCGCCGGCGTGCTGGTGGAACCCGTGGACCACGCCATGGCGGGCGAATGGGTGGCGCGGCGCACGGCCCAGCAGGCTCGCCGGCGGGCGCTGGCCGACGCCCCCCGGTTGTTGCGGCTGACCGAGCCGCTCCAGCTGCGCACCTGGGAAGAGGTGTGGCGACGCGTGGCCGAGCCGACGAAGACCGCGGATCTGGCGCGCGCCCTGCGGGTGACCCGGGAGCATCTGTCACGCGAGTTCGCGGCAGGCGGCGCCCCCAATCTCAAACGGCTGATCGACCTCGTTCGCACCGTCTGCGCCGCGGACCTGCTCGGCAACCCGGGCTATACCGTGGGCGCCGTAGCGCACATTCTCAGGTACGCGTCTCCCAGCCACCTGGCCGGCGCCGCCCGGCGCGTCGCCGGGGTAGCCCCTCAGGACCTGCGAGCGATGGGGCCCCGGGGAGTGCTGGCGGCCTTCCTGAAGGGCAGGACGCGGTCCCGTCTCTAGGGGCCTTCCACTTAGATTCCGCCGTCCGCGTGGTCGTCCGTCATCGCTGCGGGGGTGGCGGGGCAGTGGAGTATGTGATAATTTTCACAAGCTAACCTCGAACCTGGAACTTCCATGGCTACCGACACCATCCTCCGCCCCGGCGAGCTGAAGGACATCCTCCTCAAGGAGATCCAGGCCGCCGATCTCACCGCGATCGACGTCCGGGAAGTCGGGACGGTCCTCGAGGTGAAGGACGGCATCTCGCGGATCTACGGTCTCACCTCCGCGATGGCCGGCGAGATGCTGGAGTTCACGGCGTCGGAAAGCGGCGAAAAGATCACCGGGCTGGCGCTCAATCTCGAAGAGGACAACATCGGCGCGGTGATTCTCGGCGACTACCTCCAGCTGCGGGAAGGCGACGAGGTGCGTCGCACCGGGCGGGTATTGGAGGTGCCGGTCGGGAAGGCGATGGTCGGCCGGGTGGTGGACGCGCTGGGCCGGCCGGTGGACGGCCTGGGCCCGATCCAGACGACCAAGACGCGGAAGGTGGAGGTCGTCGCGCCCGGCATCATCAAGCGGCAGCCGGTGAAGGAGCCGCTGCAGACCGGGATCAAGGCGATCGACTCGATGATTCCGATCGGCCGCGGACAGCGCGAGCTGATCATCGGCGACCGGGGCACGGGCAAGACCGCCATCGCGGTGGACACGATCATCAACCAGAAGGGCCAGGGGGTGATCTGCGTCTACATCGCGATCGGCCAGAAGAACTCGACGGTCGCCGCCGTGGTGGAGCGTCTGAAGGAGCACGGCGCGATGGACTTTACCATCGTGGTCGTGGCCTCGGCCTCCGAGCCCGCGCCGATGCAGTACATCGCCCCCTATGCGGGGTGCACGATGGCCGAGTACTTCATGTACGACGAGCGCACGGCCACGCTGTGCGTCTACGACGACCTGACCAAGCAGGCGGCGGCGTACCGTCAGCTGTCGCTCGTGTTGCGGCGGCCGCCGGGTCGCGAGGCGTACCCGGGGGATGTGTTCTATCTCCACAGCCGCCTGCTGGAGCGGGCGGCGAAGCT
>DATGDE010000157.1:0-7057 GCA_035311125.1 Gemmatimonadales bacterium | reverse complement strand
GGATCCGTCCCTCGACGTCGCCGGCGCGGCGCGCGTCTCCTCCCGGCGGCGGCGCCTCCCGGGCATCGGCGTGCGGCTCGAGTGCACCCGGACGCTGCGCGGCTGCACGACCGTCACCTCGCGCGTCACCCTGTACGACGGCCTTCCCTGGATCGACATCGAAAACGCCGTCACCAAGTCCGCCACGCTCGACAAGGAGGCGGTGTACGCCGCCTTCCCTTTCGCCTTCACGCAGCCCACCGTCGAGATGGAAATCCCGTTGGGCCGCATGACGGTGGAGCGCGACCAGCAGCCCGGCAGCTGTCGCGACTGGTACTGCCAGGCGCACTGGGTGTGGTTGCACGAAGGAACGGGCGGCGTGTTGTGGAGCGCTCCCGACGCTCCGCTCGTCACCCTCAACGATCTGTTTCGCGGCGCCTGGCGGCGCACCATCGTGCCGGACGGCACCCTGTTCTCCTGGGTGATGAACAATTACTGGCACACCAACTACGCGGCCCGTCAGGGCGGCGCGATGGTGTTCCGCTACCGCCTTTCGCTGCTCGCGCCCGGGGACGCGTCCGAGCCGGTGCGGCGCGGGTGGGCGGCGTGCGAGCCGCTCTACGTCGGCCCGCCCTACACGAACGCCACACCCGGTCCGCTCGTCGCCCGCGATGCGGCGCTGTCGATTCCCGACCGGGGCGTGGCCGTGGTCGGCGTCAAGCCGGCCGACGACGGCGAGGGGGCGATCGTCAAGTTGCTGGAGATCAGCGGCGCGCGACGCGCCGTGGGCGTCTGGCCCGCAGCCTGCGGTTTCCAGCTGGCGCGGCGCGTCAACCTGGTGGAGATGAACGGCGCGCCGCTCACGGTGAACGCCGACCGCAGCGCCATGGTGGACGTGGCGCCGTGGGGCATCGCGGCCGCGCGGCTCTTTACACCGCGAGAGACGGCGGGTTAACGTCCGCGCATGAGCGCTGCCAAACCGGCCACCCTGGGTGAGCTGCGACAGACCGAGTGGGCCTCCCCGGCCCGCATCCACCGCACCGTCAAGGACGAGCTGCGCGAGAACCTGATCTGCCTGCTGGAGAACGGGTCCCCGCTGTTCCCGGGCATCGTGGGCTATGAAGAGACCGTCGTGCCGCAGCTCGTCAACGCCGTCCTGTCGCGGCACAATTTCATCCTGCTGGGACTGCGCGGGCAGGCGAAGAGCCGCATCGTGCGCCAGCTGGTGACGCTGCTGGACGAGGAGATCCCGTTCCTCGCCGGCAGCGAGGTGAACGACAACCCGTTCGCCCCGATCTCCAAGTACGGCCGGGAGCAGGTGGCCGAACATGGCGAGCGCACGCCCGTCGCCTGGCTGCCGCGCGATGCGCGCTTCGTGGAAAAGCTCGCCACCCCCGACGTCACCATCGCCGACATCATCGGCGACGTGGACCCGATCAAGGCGGCGCGCGGCGGCCACCTGCTCTCCGACGAGCTGACGATGCACTTCGGTCTGCTGCCGCGGGCCAACCGGGGCATCTTCGCGATCAACGAGCTGCCCGACCTGGCCGGCAAGATCCAGGTGGGGCTGTTCAACATCATGCAGGAAGGAGACGTCCAGCTGAAGGGCTACCCGGTCCGGCTCAACCTCGATGTCGCGCTCGTATTCACGGCGAACCCCGAGGACTACACGGCGCGGGGCAAGATCATCACGCCGCTCAAGGACCGCATCGGCTCGGAAATCATGACCCACTACCCCCACACGGTAGAGCTGGGCGCCGCGATCACCGAGCAGGAGGCCTGGCTGGACCGCGCCAGCCGCCCGATCCGCGTGCCCGACTTCATCGCGGAGCTGGTCGAGCGCGTGGCGTTCGGTGCGCGCGGCGACAAGCGGGTGGACAAGAAGAGCGGCGTATCGCAGCGGCTGCCGATCAGCGTCCTCGAGAACGTCGTCTCCAACGCGGAGCGGCGCGCCATCGTCACGAAGGAGAAGTCCGTCGTGCCCCGCGTGTCCGACGTGTACGCGGCGCTTCCCGCGATCACCGGCAAGCTGGAGCTCGAATACGAGGGCGAGCTGCAGGGCGCCGACACCGTCGCGAAGGACCTGATCAAGCGCGCCGCGGGCGATACCTTCGAAGCCCGCGTGGGCGGGGCGAACGTGGACGACATCGTGCACTGGTTCGACGAGGGCGGCGCGCTGAAGATCTCGACCGACGAGCGCTCCGAGGCGCTGCTCAAGGGCTTCAGCGTCGTGCCCGGGCTGCTCGATCTGGTGGACCGGGTCGGCCTCGCAGGCAAGAAGGACCCGGCCCACATGGTGGCCGCCAGCGAGCTGGTGCTGGAGGGCCTCGTCGCGCTGCGTCGCATCTCACGCTCCGAGGATCTGGGCTACGTGCGGGCGCGACCCGAGCCACGGAACCCGGGGTACGGGAAGCCGGGACCGGGGGCGGGGCCGAATCTCTTCACCTAGCCATCAGCCAACAGCCGTCAGCCATCAGCAGGCCTGCTGAAGGCTGACGGCGCCCTTCCATGTCTCCCCCTCTGATCACCATCACCCGCCAGTACGCCTCCGGCGGATCCGACATTGCCCAGCGCGTCGCCGAGGCGCTGCAGTGGACGTTGATCGACAATGAGTTCGTGGACGATGTGGCGCGGCAGGCGGGGCTGCCGGCCGCCGAGGTGGCGCAGCGCGAGGAGCGGGCGCCGGGGCTGCTCGAGCGGCTGGCGCGGACCCTGGCGATCGCCTCGCCGGAGCTGTTCACCGGACCCGCGGTGTCGGACGTGGAGCGTGACGAGGCGACGATCCACCGGCTCACCGAGCGGATCATCCACGAGGCGGCGGCGCTGGGGCGGGTCGTGCTGGTGGGTCGCGGCGCGCAGGCGATTCTCGCCCAGCGGCCGGACGCGCTGCACGTCTACGTGGTGGGGTCGAAACCGTGGCGTGTCCGCTTTGCAGTGGAGCGGATGGGAGTCGATCCGGCGAAGGCCGAGAAGATGGTGGAGGAGACCGACCGTCGCCGCGACCAGTACGTCAGGACGTACTACGGCCGGACGCGGGAGGATGCGTCGAACTACGATCTGGTGGTGAATGCGGAGCGGTTGGGGCTCGAGGGGGCGGCGGCGGCAGTGGTGGCGGAGGCGCGGCGGAGAGGGTGGGAGTGAGCCGGCGCGCCCCGACTCGCATGAGCAAGAGCCGGAGCGCGCAGGCCCGAATTCGTCACTTCAATTCACAACAGCCGGAAGGACACTTGATCCAGATCGTTTCGTCGTCGGCCTGCCAGCGCCACCGGACCGTGCCCGGGACGTCCAGCGCATAGGGGTAGCCCCGATACACCACACACCGATAGGTGGGCCGGGCACCTGGTACCACTACTCTCGCCCACCACATCGTGTTGATGGTCCCCTCCGGACATCCCACTTCCGTGGACGGAACCCGGCAGCCAGTTCCATAGCAGAGGTAGATCCTGTTCTCGCCCTTCGCAAAATGGACGGTGCTCTGGTAGTCGGAATCCATGACAGCCGTAGCGGCATGTACCCAGTGTCCCTCGAAGTGGGACTGCTGCAGGTCGCCCAGGACCGGATTGGGGACGACGTATCCCCGATTCCCGGTCGGACGCACCTTGAGGCTGCCGGTCCCGCTGGTTCGCTTGGCGAGGAACTGCGCATCAAACCACCCTTTGACCCGCGTCACCGCATTCGTCGCCGCGGTGGATGGGACGAGACCCGGAACCGGATCGAAGACGAGTGGAGGCGGGTAGCCGAGCCCCGCGCCGCTCGAAGCGCCACCGACTTCGCACCACGCCACCCCGCAACGGATGCCGATGGACTGCTGTTTCGATGCCTGATCCCAATCCCATCGAGCCACCGGTGGATACTCGCGGTCGCGGAACGGGGGCAACGCCACCGGTGCGATCACGCGAACTGTCAACGGGACGGCCTCGGGCGGCAACGGCTCGACCGTCCGCTTGTATCTGCAATCGGCATTGGCGGACTGTGGGATCATCGCCGCCTTCCAGTCCGGCGGATTCCAGAGGTAGAGACAATTGAAGCCATTCTTGATGCCGAGTGGAGAATAGGAGCCGCCGTAACTGAGAATAGTCGCAGCGGGTATTCCCACGGCGGCCGCGGTCCCCACACCGCACCTGCTGAGTCCGCAGGGGAGGCTCTCGAGGTGAAACGCCGCATAGATGGCAAAGAGGGAGTCGTACCCGCCATCCTTGGTGATGAAACGTTGGCAATCGTGGAACTCCGGGATCCCTGAGATCTCCCCGGAGAGGGGGATCTGATCGTAGGTATGGTCGATTCCACCCGAATCTCTCCACACAACCGTGTCGTGTGGACATTCGGGCCGACCTTCACTCTGCGTCATTGTGGCCGTCCGGCGAGGCTCTCCTGCTGTCCATGCCACAGCCCCGATTGAGACGCCCACTGTTCCGAGCATCACGGTCACTCGCAGCAGTCCTTGGTTCATGGCGAGTCTCCTGGTTAGTGATCGACCACAGGACGTTGCGTCCATTCGGCGACGCGTTGCATGCGTTGGACGATCGGCTGCAGCGGGGCATCGGCATCGGACCACAGCACGGCGACTGCCCTGGCCCAACGAGCCGCGGAGGATTTGTCCCCGGATCGGTCGGCGAGCTCGGCACGCAGGACCATCGCCCGGACGAGAGCCGCCGCCCGGGGGAGATCTTCAAGGACCTCGGGCGCGGTACCGGGAAGTGCTGCGAGCGTGGGATCCAGCCAGGCAATCGCTGCCGCATCGTCGCCCATGGACCACATCAGCCATGCTTCCGGGAACAACACATCGATGGACCGATTCACCGGCTGAACATCGCGCCGTTCCACCTGTCGTTGCGCGAGCAGCCGATGCGCTGGCATTGTATCCCCGTCGGCGAGTGCGACCTCGGCATCGAGCAGGTCGTCGATTCCCTTGAGACGTGGCAGCGAGCCATAGCGGTAGGTCGGAAACGCGAGCGTCGCCGGCCGGAGCACCCACTCGGCTCGGGCCAGCGGAGGCAGCGCAGAGTCCATCGTGTGCTCGAGGATCGCCGTGACCTGCTGCTCGAGCGTCCGGATGCTGTCCGCAGGCGCCCCCATCGCCGAGAAGACGGCGAGAGGCAGAGCGGTTCCCGCCAGCGACGAGGGAACTTCCCGTTCCGCAGCCGCTCGCGGGTCTCGACTGTAGGATGCAGCGCGGGTGACTTTGCCGACGGCGATCGCAATGCTCGCCAGCAACAATGGCTCGGGTGCGCCCGGAGGAAACGAATCGAGAAGCGAGTCCGCAATGGCCCGAGCGATCGTCAGACTTCCGAGGTCCGACGGAATCGCGAACTTGATGCGCATCCACACTTCGGCGCCCGCCGTCCGAATGCGTTGTTCGGAAGTCCTCGCGAAGCTCCTCGCCTGCCGCATCGTCCGGAGCGCGGCAGGATCCTCCAGCAACGCCAGTGAAATGGCAAGCGCCTGCAGCGCTTCCGGGCTTCGCGGATAATCGGTCACCCAGGCCGAAGCGATATCGTGGAACAATGTCCTCTCGTGCCTGACAGCGAGGTCCATCGTCCTGGGCACGACCAGGCGGTCGAGCGGCGTAGGCTCAAAGGCAAGCGTATCGCCTTGCCAGGCTGGGTAGGCCGCGAGAATCCCTGAATCCGGTGATACGGCCCGCCCTTTGCGAAGGGCGGTGGCGTTGGTCCAGAGAATACGACGGACGGCCTGATACGAGTTGTCGGCGAGCGACCGGTGAATCGACGGCAGCAGGAGGAAGGCCCGAACGTACGCGCGTGTCGCTTCGTGATAGCTGGTGCGAAAGTGCCACCGGCCGGGACGGCCCGCATCGGGCACGACCGCCTCGTCTCCGCTCAGGCAGGTCGCGAGAGCGTACCACACGACGAAGTCATCCGGATTGACGGCAGCGCCGCGCTTCCAGATGGGACAGGCCGCCCCCGCCGAATCCCTGCCTAACGCAAGCAGGCCGTCCGACAACAGGCGATCTCTGAGAGAGAAGCGGCGTCGGTAAGTGGCGGCCCGCTCCGCGGCGGATTGCCACGTGGCGACCGGAACGTGATTCCAGTGGCGGGTGAGCGCCAGCCAGAGGAGCGCTTGGGCGAATTGTGGATCGTACTTGCTGGCACCGTAGAACGCCGAATCCGCGGCGGCCAGATTCCAGACATAGATGGAGTCCAGCCCACGCTCGAATGCCTGGCGCGCGGGTCGTGACGCCGTCCCGGTCGACAGATCCAAAGAGGTACCTGGCCCGCCGTCGCCGAACAGCAGATGGTCCGCAATCCGGGAGAATGCCGGGCCCGTCTGCGAAAAGTTCGGCCCGACCTTGACCGTGCCCTCGTGAATCGGCGGCCCGCGCGCCGTCGTGGCGTAAACCGCCGAGTGGATCCGCAGAGAGTCGCCGAGGCGCGACACCTGACTCAGGACATAGCGTCCGGCCCCCACTCGCTGGGCGGCCGCCGCTGCTTCGGCGACTGTGAGTCGCGAGTGGTTAGGTGGTAGCGCTTCCGACAAGCGGGGCCGATCCACCACGTCGATTCCGGTCCAATGCGACATCGCGTCCTGCAGCAACTGATCCTCGTTGGACGAGCTCAGGCCGGAGTCGCGCTCGAACGGAAAGACCGCATAGAAGGTCGTATCCACCGGCGCTTCCGCACTGGCCGGCAACCACCTTCGGCCCGCGAGCCAGCCGACGAGCGCCACCGCTGCCGCGGCCGACACGATCGCCACGAGCCGCCGCATGCGGTGCGCTCGCTCGTCGACCTCGGGCGCCGCCAGCGCCGCCGCAAACTCCCCCGCGGTCGCAAACCGGTCCGCCGGCACCTTCGCCAGCGCCTTGAAGACCGCCCGTTCCACGCCCACCGGCACTGTCGTCCGCACCGTGCGCAATGGCGGCACCGGGTCCGCCAGATGGCGCGCCAGCACCGCCTGCGCCGTGGGGCCCGGGAACGGCGGCTGCCCCGCCAGCAGCTCGTACAGCACGCAGCCGAGCGCGTAGATGTCGCAGCGGCTGTCCACGTCCCTGCCCGACGCCTGCTCCGGCGACATGTAGGGCGGCGTCCCGGGGGACAGCCCGCTCCCCGTGAGGCTGTCCGTG
>DATGDE010000156.1:0-3715 GCA_035311125.1 Gemmatimonadales bacterium | reverse complement strand
GTGACCCCGACCGAAACCATGCGCTACCGCGTCAAGGTGATCATGGCGGCCTGCAGGACGAATCCCTGCTGGTACGGCATCGGCGTGTACGGGAAGTAGTCGGGAGATTCAAAGACCAGAGCGCGCGGAGCAGTCCGACTCGGGTCAGCGCGTGGGACTGCTCCCCGCTCCGTGCTCGGTGCGCTCTTCATATCCGCTGCAGCGCAGCACCGGCAGCGGCGGATAGCGCAGGAAGCGCGGATCCGTCTCGGCGCGGCCGCAGCGGTAGAACGTCGAGCCGCTGCGATTCGACACCGGACGCGTCCAACGGCAGGTGAGGCAGAGGCCGATCTCGTCGCTCATGTGTTTTCCCGCCTCGCAGAGAGCCCTCCCGCCATGGCCGCGACCCCGGGAGGCCGTCTATCTTGCTGAATCGTGACGGCCCCCCTCCTGCTCGCAATGGCGCTCGCAGCTCAGGCGCGCGCCGCTTGCCCCCAGCGAGCCGGCGCGATCACCGATAGCGCCTGGCAGGCCTATCGCTCGAATCGCATCGCCCTCGCGGCGCGACGCTTTGCCCACGCCGACGCGCTCTGCCCCGGCATCGCCGAAGTGAACGCCGGCCTCGGATTCGTCGCGCTGCGGCGTGGATCGTCCGACGAGGCGCAGCGGCGTTTCGACGCGGCGCTGCGGGCCGATTCGGGGAACGCCGACGCCTGGTACGGTCTCGGCCTCACCCGCGCCCGCGGCGGGCAGCGCGACTCGGCGATCGCGGCGCTGCGCCGCGCGCTCGCGATCGCGCCGGGCTACGCCGGCGCGCAATCCCAGCTCACCCTGCTGGGGGACCTCGGTCCCCCGCTCGAGCAGCCGACGCGTCCCGACTCGGTCCAGATGCCCGCGCGCACCCACGGCGAGCGCTTCGAGGTCTTCCAGGGCGGCGTCTGGCGCCCGTTCTACGTGAAGGGCATCAATCTCGGCGCCGCCCGCCCGGGGAAATACCCCTCGGAGTTCCCCACCGACGACTCCACGTACAGCTACTGGTTGAGCCTGATGGCGGCGGCCCACGCCAACGTCGTCCGGGTCTACACCATTCTCCCGCCGGCGTTCTACACCGCCTTGAAGCGCTGGAACGATTCGCATCCCGACCAGGTGTTGTGGCTGGCGCACGGTGTCTGGGCCGAGGCACCGCCGAACGATGACTACGACGACCATGAATGGAAAGCGGACTTCCGCGAGGAAATGCAGCGGGTCGTGGATCTGCTGCACGGCCACGCCCTGATCCCGCCGCGCCTCGGGCACGCATCCGGCCGCTATACCGCGGACGTCTCCCGGCACGTCCTGGCGTTCATCATCGGCAGGGAGTGGGAGCCGTTCACGCTGCGCCACTACAACAGCCTGCGGCGCGGCAGGACGTCGTACCGCGGCACCTTCTTCACGCTGCCGCGCGGCACTCCGGCGGACGTCTGGATGGCGGAGCAGTGCGACTACCTCATGCGCTACGAATGGAACACCTGGCACGCGCAACGCCCCATCGCCTATACGAACTGGCCCACGCTCGACCCGCTGAGTCACCGCACTGAGCCGACGGTCGAAGAGGAGAGCGCGCTGCGGGAGCGGATCGGGCTGCCGCCGCTCACCAACCGCCGGGAGTACAACAACGACGACCAGACGCTCGACGCCATGCTGGTGCACCCCACCGCCAGGAATCGGGCCGGGTACTTCGCCTCCTACCACGTCTATCCGTACTATCCGGACTTCATGATCTATGATTCGACGTACGGCACTGCCCGCTCCAGCTACGGCCCGTCGCACTACTACGGATACCTGCGGGCGCTGAAGCGGTACCACGCCGGGCGGCCGCTGCTCGTCGCGGAGTACGGGGTACCCTCCTCGCGCGGCCTGGGCCATGTCCATCCCGACGGCATGGACCACGGAGGGCACGACGAAGTGGAGATGGCCGCGATCGACGTCCGGCTGACGCGCGAGATCCGCGAAGCGGGCGCCGCCGGCGGGATTCTGTTCTCCTGGATCGACGAGTGGTTCAAGCACAACTGGTCGGTGGTGGACTTCGAAGTGCCGCAGGACCGGCGCCGGCTGTGGCACAACGCGATGGACCCCGAGCAGTTCTTCGGGTTGCTGGGGCAGGACGCAGGGAAGGACACGGCTCCACCGGCTCCGGGCGGCGACCCGGCCCGCTGGCGTGCCCTGTCGCTGCTCACCGGCCTCGGCCGGTCGCGCCTGCGGGTCGGCTCCGACGAGAGCTACCTGTATCTCGCGCTCGAATCGTCGCGCGGGACCCCCTCCTCGGGCCGCACCCTGATCGGGATCGACAGCTACGCACGCGACCGCGGCGAGTTCCGGCTCCCGGACGGCCATCGGACCGAGATCGGCCTGGAGTTCTATCTCGATGTCTCCGACACCGCGGCGGGCCGGCTGTTCATCGCCCGGCGCTACAGTCCCTACATTACGCCACGGCCCGGCATGGGGCCCACGGACCTCGATCCGTTCTACAACGTCGATTGCACCGTGGATGTGCGGAGCGACAGTGCCGACTTCGACTCCCTGTTCGTCGTGGCCAACCGGTTCCGGGTGACCCGCTCCCTGCGGCAGATCCCCGTGCGCGGCGTCGACCGTGGCCGGCTCCGCTACGGGCGCGCGGCGGCCTCCACCCTGGCGGACTGGTTCGTCGACCGCGACGCCGGTCTCATCGAGATCCGCCTCGCCTGGGGACTCCTCAACGTGACCGACCCGTCTTCACGAACGGTGCTGACCGCCGTGCGCCACGACAACTCGGTCGCCACCGACACGACCGACGGCCTCCGTTTCGTCGTAGCCGAGCCGCGCCCCGGGGCCGCCGACCCCGAGGCACTCCTGACCGCGAGCGCCACCTACCGGTGGCCCACCTGGGAGGAGCCGACGTGGCACGAGCACCTCAAGCCGGCGTACTTCGCGCTGCGCGATCTGTGGAGTGCCTGGTGAGGGCCACGGTCGCCGCATTCTGGGTCCTGACCGCCCTGGCCGGCCCCGTGGCCGCCCAGCTGCCGGCGGCCGAGAACGCGTTCGACCGTGGCGATTATCGCCTCGCACGCCAGCTGTACGACTCGATCCTCAAGACCGACTCGCTCAACCCGCGGGCGCTGTACCGGCTGGCGGTTCTGGACAGCTGGGACGGCAAGCTCGACTTGGCGCTGGGGCGCTTCGTGAAGCTGCGGCGCGTGCAGCCGGCCGACCCCGCCATCATGGCGGAGCACGCAAAGGTGCTGTCGTGGGCGCGGCTCTTCCGCTGGTCCGCGGCGCTGTACGACTCGGTGCTGGCGCTCGCCCCGGACCGGCTGGATGCGCAGGTGGGGCGCGCGCGCGCCGTCGCCTGGGACGGGGATCTGGTCCGCGCCGAGCGGCTGTGGCGCGAGGCGTTGAAGCGCCATCCCGACGATCCGGACATCCTGATCGGTCTCGCGCAGACGCTGTCGTGGGAGGGCCAGACCTTCCTCGCCGAGGGGTTCGCGACCCGGGCTCGCCAGCTGGCGCCGAACGATCAGACCGCCCGCGAGCTCTTCGCCCGGCTGCGCGCCGCGAACCGTGGTCCCGTCTTTTCCCTGTCGACCGACGGCGCCGACGACCGGTACCACAACCGGTTCGTCGTCTTCACGGGCGCGTTCAGCGCCTCGCCTCGCTCCGATCTGCGGGGCACGCTGCAAGCGACGTGGCGGGAGAACGAGGATGGGGTCCCCAGCACCGT